>NZ_JACGWF010000070.1:0-22635 GCF_014077595.1 Colwellia sp. 6M3
GCTCTAACGTATTAATTCACTTAAATATTGCTTATTAATTGTACTTATGTAATATATTTATAACTCTATTTAAAGGACTTTTGTTGATGCTTAGAAAGATTATTATTATCGTTTTCAGCTTTAGTATATGTACATTTTCTAACGCAAAAAATAATTTACCTACACTTGATATCTACGCCAACAATCCTGAAATAAGCTTAATGACGCTTTCTCCTGACGGTTCGAGAATAGCTTATCGAACATTTCAAAATGACCGTGAAGTGTTACTCGTTAAAGAAATTGCGACCGGAAAAACCTTAGGTGGCACAGCATTAAGTGGTATTGATGCAAAGTCAGCTTACTTTATCGATAACTTCAGAGTGATATTAAGAGCGTCAGAATACAAGAAACTTCAAGGGTATAAAGGCATGCATAATATAAGTAGCGCCTTTATTTACAACCTTAAAACAAAAGAAGTTAGACAACTGTTGATCCCAGGCTATGGTATTTATAAAGGTCAAACGAGTCTTGGCAGCATTGTAGGTTTATCGCCAGATAAAGAAACCGCTTATATGCCTGCTTATTATAGTAGTGATACTGGGTATAATGTTTATACTTTAATGAAGGTCAACCTTGAAAAGAAGAAGAAACCTAAACAAATATTTATTGGTACACACGACGCGGTAGATTTTTTTGTTGATGAAAACGGTAAGCCAATTGCCCGAGAAAGGTTTAATGACAAAAATAACACCCATAGAGTGCAAAGCTATATAGATGGCGATTGGGTCGACATTTTTTCTGAAACCACAGCTTATCGCTATCGTTCATTTTCGGGCTTAACGCCTGATAAAAAATCGCTGGTAATGACCACAACTGGCGAAAACGGGCGTCGACAATATTTCACCATGTCTTTAAAAGATGGAACAATATCTGAGCCTATTTTTAACCGAGACGACGCAGATGTAGAACAAGTGCTAACAGATATTCAGCGTGTTGTTTATGGTGTTAGATATTCAGGCTTTAAACCAAGCTATGCTTTTTTTGATGAGCAATTAACTCAAAATTTTAGAGTTATTCAATCAGCTATGCCTGAAAGTAGCTTTAGCTTGGTTGACCACACACCAAATTGGTCAAAAATGATTTTTAAATTAGAAGGTGGTGAGCAAGCAGGTGAGTACATAATGTTTGCTAATAATAGCTTCAGTTTTTTAGCAGCAAGTCGCCCGCAAGTTTCCGCTGACATCGTGAATCCTGTTTCTGAGTATAGTTATAAAGCCCGTGACGGTTTAAACATTCCAACATTGTTAACCTACCCCAAAGGCAAAGCTAAGCAAAAACTACCCGCGGTTGTTATGCCACATGGTGGTCCTGAATCTTATGACAGAATACAATTTGATTGGCTTGCGCAATACTTAGCTAGCCGAGGTGTTTTAGTTATTCAACCTCAGTTTAGAGGCTCAAAAGGATTTGGTATTGATCATTTAGCCAAAGGTCGAGGCGAGTGGGGTAAAAAGATTCAAAACGATATAACAGATGCCGTAACAACGCTTAGTAAAGCAAATATCATTGATCCCAAACGCGTATGTATTTTTGGCTGGAGCTACGGTGGATATGCCGCCTTAGCCGGCGCAACCTTTACGCCTGACTTATATCAATGTGCTATTTCAATCAACGGCATCAGTGATGTAGAAACAATGTTAGACTTTGAAAAACGTGAACATGGCAAACACAGTGAGACATACAGTTACTGGCAAGAAGTGATCAATAAAAATGGTAAAGATGCTGATTTTATTAAAAATATTTCACCAATAAATTATGTTGATAACGTCCAAATTCCAATTCTTCTGATTCATGGTCAACGAGACAAAGTGGTTGATTTTGAACAATCTGATGACTTTTATGACGCCTTAGAAGATGCAGATAAAGATGTAAAATTAATAGAGTTGAAAGGTGAAGGTCATTATTTATTGAAAAATGAATCAAGAATAAAAGCCTTAACGGCGATTGATACATTTTTAAATAAACACCTGTTATAAATATAGATGTATTTACAGATACATCTAAAACGTTAATAAACAGCTGCTAATTTGTACAGATATAGTGCTATAAAATTTATAAAGGCAGATATTTTATCTGCCTTTTTCACTTTATAACCTGCAATTTCAACCGAATTAATGAGATACTAGCTGCCCTTGTTATACTAAAACTAAAGCCATCAATATAACCTTTATGAATTACACCTCAATTGAAGAATTAAAAAATGCTTGGATTTTTAAGCATGCTAGCCTACCAATTAGCGATAGCGACAAAAGCAAAATAAAGCCTATGGTCAGTAATCGTGCCAAAGTACTTTGGGATGGAGCTATTAGTAAACAAGTTGATCATCCTGACTTTTTCAAAAAAGGTGATTGGCCTGAAAATGCTTCATCGTGGTTGGATAATGGTAAATGGGAAACGGTTTGGGAAAGTGAAGAGAGTTTATTACCTGAGATAATTTTAACGCATCTAAAGTGGGATAATAATACTGTGGTGTATTATTGCAGCTCGCGAGACAATGTTATTGAAACCACATGGGCAGTATTTCAACGCTGTTGGAAAAACTTTTTGTTTATGGATGATGGTGCTATTTTAATTGGCAAAAAACGAAATGAAGCGGTGCAGTTTTTATCAACTGGTTATTTTAAGATTGGTCAAAAGCCAAGTTAACTTAACTTAACTTAACTTAAGCCAAAACTCTTCAAGTTGCTTTATAGCGCCTCACATTTAAAGCCCTGCTTATCTTCTCCCTGTGAATTATTTTTTTATTCTAGCAGGGAGAAAAATAACGTTAAAAAAAGCTTAAAATAAATTTAAAACTCTGTTCAAATCATTATTTCTTATAAAACCATCGCCGCTATCCAACCAAAAGCTATTAACGGTAAGTTATAGTGAATAAACGTAGGCACTACGCTATCCCAAATATGGTCATGTTGTCCGTCTATATTTAAACCTGCTGTTGGTCCTAATGTTGAGTCAGAGGCTGGTGAACCTGCATCACCAAGGGCTGCCGCGGTACCAACCAAGGCAACAATAGCCAAAGGTGAAAAGTTTAATTGCAAAGCAAGCGGAACATAAATAGCAGCGATAATTGGGATGGTAGAGAATGAAGAACCAATACCAATGGTGATAAAAAGCCCGACCAATAACATTAAAATAGCAGCTATTGCTTTACTGTCACCCATAATATCAGCCGATGCGGCAACCAATGAGTTAATATCGCCTGTTGAGCGCAATACCTCTGCAAAACCACCCGCAGCTATCATAATAAAGCCAATCATTGCCATCATACGCATGCCTTGAGTAAAAACATCGTCTGAATCTTGCCACTTTAATGAACCTGACAGTAAGAACACTAGAAAACCTGCCACACCACCATAAATCATCGAATGTGTCAGAATTTGAATAGTAAAGGCTAAGACAATAGCGAATACAGCTATGGCAACTGTTCTGCCGCAATAAGGTGTTTCATGCCCCTCTTCAATGCCCTCAACTTTTTCCAACTTTTCAAGGTCATATTCACGTTTGTTACGATAACTATAAAAAACCGCAATCAGTAAACCCACTAACATCCCAGATGCAGGTATCAACATAGCTACAGCGGCATTAATTCCGTCAGTTTGCATGCCGCTTTGTTGAATATTGGCCAGTAAAATATCATTCAAAAAAATAGCACCAAAACCAACGGGGAAAAACATATAAGGGCTAACTAAACCAAAAGTTAAAATACAAGCGATCAATCTGCGGTCAATGCCCATTTTAGTCATCATAAACAACAATGGAGGTACAATAATAGGAATAAAAGCAATATGAATTGGGATAATATTTTGTGATGAGAATGCGGCTAACATTAAAAAACTTAACACCAAATATTTAATTTTTCGGGTTTGGTTTTCAGTGGAAACGCCATTAAGCTTTTTAGAAATTTTACTGGCAAACATCGCCGGTAAACCTGACTTAGATATAGTGGCAGCAAAAGCCCCAAGTAAAGCATAACTTAATGCGGTTCTCCCCCCGGAGCCAATACCTGTGTTAAAAGCTTCTATGGTTTCGGTGATATTAAGACCACCTACAACCCCAGCAAAAATTGCAGACAGCAACAGCGACACCACAACATTTAACCTGAGTAAACTTAAGCTTAACATCAACAAAATAGAGACCAGTACAGCATTAACCATAGCAGAGCCTGAATGCATTGATTCATAAATCATATATGCCGTAGCTATTGATAATATCGAGATAACAACTTTAATCTCTGAACCCATATAATTAGGGCTTTGACGCTTAATTTTTTCCATAGTAATACCTTTAGCTAACGGCCAAGTGACATTTTAATTATTATTTACCGTAAAAGGTTTTACGTGCTGATGCAGACAATGCAACACCAGGTTTATTGTTATAAGCAAGCACGACCATCATTCGGGTAATATCACCTATGGTTGGTGTGACTCGGTGAATAGCATTGCGGCCTCTAAATAATACTAAGGCGCCTGGTTCAATTGCTAGCATATCGGGTTTAATCTCGCCGGCAAGCACTTTCTCGGCCTCAGAAAAGTTCATTTCACCTTTGTCTGCATCTCTAACATCCCTCACATACTGGAATTCCCCACCCGCCTCAGGTTTTTGTATCATTAAGGTAGTCGCAAAAGAAGAGTTATCAAAATGCCAACCTAGCTCTTGGCCTTCGCTAGCATAATGAAGATTAATTGAAGAGCAATCATCATCATAAGCATAAAGCGCTTGTTCGTTTAAGACTTCTTTTAAAAATGAGCGAAAAGTGTCACTGTCATATAGCGTTCTAAGTACAGACTCTTCAGATATTTGATCATCAGTAATGCAACCTTTACTCGATATTACTCGCTTATTTCTAATATGATCTTCAGAGTAACTTGGGTCAGTATCACTAATATAAATGTTATGCTGTTGATTAGTAAAAAAAGCCAGATGTTTCTTAGCAGCACCTTCAAGCCTAATTTGCTCTAATGCTTGGTCAGTAATAAAATTATTAATAACAATGGCACCATCGCGCTCAAGCGTTGCTTTACATTGCTGTATGTAAGTTGGGTCAGTGATCTGATTCGACATAAGGTTTATAACGTTTTCAAACTTCATTACATTCTCCAAATAAGCGGCTTAAACTCAACACTGAATAGGCTACTGTTTTTGCATACAACTTAAATTGCTTGTTACACCATTATCTGGACTTATTGGTTAAGCACAATACTAGATTATTGTAATTCACTTTTACTGCTCAGTAATAATAGGCGACTAACGAGGTTTATTTAAAAACAGTAATTACATAATATAGAGTCAGCTTTTATTGCTATATTTTATCGTCAAAAAAAGGGAATTTAATTCCCTTTTTTAATGTTTAACTATCGCCGGCTATCATGCATTTTCTTCATTAGTCCGGGCTAATCTGCACTTTCACTGGATAGTAATACCGCAAACCAACTCCCTTCTGAAGAGTTTTCTAACGCTATTTTTATGATCATGGTTAAAGGAACTGATAACAACATACCAACGGTGCCCAGTAACCAACCCCAAAAAATTAAAGAAATAAACACAACCAAAGTAGATAAGCCAAGTCCTCGGCCTAAATATCGCGGCTCAACCACGTTGCCCATAACGGTATTTATGGTTAAGTAACCTAAACCGATAAAACCTGCAGCCGCTGGCCCTAGTTGTAATACAGCCAACGACATCGCTGGTACGGCTGCGATAATTGAACCAATATTTGGAATGTAGTTAAGTAAAAATGCTAACACGCCCCACAGTAAGAAAAAGTCTAAACCAAATGCCCATAACATAATTGAAACGGTTACACCGGTGGCAATACTCACTAAAGTTTTAATCGCTAAGTAGTTATTTACTGACGCCAAAAACTGATCGATTTGTTTTAAACGGGCTTGTGGATCATCAAGTGCTAAATGTAATTTATGTGGTATTGATGATGCCTCAAACAACATAAAAATTACCGTGATAATAATCAAAAACAAATTCGCCATAACACCGCCCAAACCACTGAGCATTTTTGCAGCTAATCCCATGGCGGCAGCTGGGTCGAAGTATTCAATTAATAACTCTGACGATATTATAATGTTGTAATTGTTTAGCTGTTGCGTAAGCCAAATAAACTGCTCTTGCAGTTGCTCACGATATACCGGAATAAGTTGTGATAACTCGTTTAATGAATTACCGACAAGACCGGCAAGTGAAAGCGCAATAGAGACAAAAATGCCTATGACAAAAATAACCGCTACCGGTTTGGGTATTTTATAACGCGCAGCCATGACCACGAGAGGGTTACAAATAATAGCGATAAATGCCGATAATAAAAATGGCACTAATAAAGTCGCCGCCGTTTTTACCCCCGCAAGCACCACAAACAACGCAGCAGTAACCAGTAAAAATTTCACTGCGCCTTCAGACTTTCCTTGTAAACCCATTTTTTTAACCCATAACTATAAGTACTTAAAACTATACGCGATTTTATACCGAACTCGCTAGTATTAAAGGCAATATAGTTTTATAAAGTGAAAAATTACATCGTGCGTCGAATTAACGTAACGCTCGATAATTTAAGCAAGCGCCAACAACTAAGCATACCAATAGTACCAACAAAAAAAGCGCCAGCGCCAATACCCACTAACCAGTATTGAAAATGAAAACTACCCGTCATGTTAAATACTTGGCTTTGCAAAATATAAACCGCTATTTCCATACCAATACTTGCCATTAAACCTGCAATTGCGCCTAATGCGACAAATTCATACAAAACACTATTACGCAATAAACTGCCTTTAGCGCCAAGGGTTCTTAATATTGCTAGTTCGCGTTCACGTTCTTCCATACTGGCTTGCACTTGTGCAATTAACACTAAGCTACCGGCCAAAACGACTAGAATTAATATCAGTTGGATAGCGACAGTGACTTGCTCAATAATACTATTGAGTTGCGCCATAATAGCGGCAAAATCCATCACAGTAATCGTTGGAAAGTTTGCCAAAAAGCGATACACAAGATCACGGTCTTTATCTAAAATTGACCAAGCAGAAATTGATGTTGTTGGAAAATTCTCGAGCACACTTTCATTAAACACCATGATGAAATTTAACTGACGGCTTTGCCAATTTACCTTACGAATACTGGTTACTGGCACCGTAAATTCATCAGAGCCTAGGGTAAAGGTTAATTCATCACCTAAGTTAATTTCTAAGCGTTCGGCTATATTACTTTCAACGGAGACTTGGGGCTTTTCATCACCTACTTGCCACCATTGACCCGAAATAATGTCATTTTCCTCGGGTATTTCATCGCGCCAAGTTAAACCAAGCTCACGCCCCATGCCTTGTCTACTTTCTTGCTGCTTCGGTTTATCAGATTTTTGTTTCTTATCGCTAACCGCTTTTTCATTATTTAGCGCTTGTCTTTCTTCTTTATCTTCATCAACAGTTTTTATACCGTTAATCGCTGACAAACGTCCGCGGTAAACGTGGTAGAACCCTTGGTTAGCGATATTGTTATCTTCAACAAAGGCTTTTAAAGGATCTATTTGATTTTGCGTAATATTGATTAAATAATGATTCGGCGTATCTTCAGGAAATTGCTGTTCCCATTCTGATAATATTGAGCTTTTCATTACCGTTATCAATAACAACAGCTTTATAGCGATAGTAAAACTGACTAGCTGTACACTATTTTCGCTGGCTCGACGCTTTAAGTTTGCTAATGCTAAATGCCAAGACTTTCCAGCTTTAGTGCCAACACTGCGCCCTGCACTCATTAATCCACGGCCAAATAACAATAGAATGAACGAGACAACAACACCGCCTAATAACAAGGCAGCACTCATCACTATATCTTGGCTGAAAATAAACAGTAATATAAATAAGGCTAATAAAGGTGGTAACTGATGCCAGCCAAAACGTGCAACTTTGTCTTGGCTAAAACCACGAATAACATTTAATGGAGAGCTTTTTACTAGGCTCATAATCGGATGAATAGCAAACGCAATAGCACACAATAATCCGGTAAATATCGCGGTTAAAAAGGGTTCAAAGGTTACCGGTGAATCTGCTAACGATAAATAGCTAGCAATGGCATTAACGCCAAGCAACATCAAACCATAGCCAACCAATAAACCTGTTGCGATACTTAAACAACTGAGTAAGGTCCAGTGCAAACAATAGAGCTTTCTGACATGAGAAATTGACGCACCCAAGGCTTTAAAAATTGAAACGGTTGACTGATGGCGCTGTCCATAACGACGACTAGCCACCGCAACAGCGACCGCGGCTAATACAATGCCTAACATGCTTGCCAGTGAAAGAAACTTCTCTGCGGTGTCTAGTATTCTTGATAAACGATTTTGTGCCGCCTTAGCGTCATACCAACGTTGAGATTCATTAATTTGTGGCTTTATCCATGCTTCAAATGTTTCAATAGCATCGGTTTCACCCGCAAATAAATATTTATATGTTATACGACTTCCTGGCTGAATTAACTCAGTTTTTGGCATGTCGGCAATATTTAAGATTACCGTTGGACCTGCAATAAATGCACGATATGAACGATCGGGTATGTCAGTAACGATACCGGCAATGATCAGTGGCGCAACACCTATTTCAATGACGTCGCCAATGTTTACATCCAAACGACTTAATACACTTGGCTCAACCCAAACGCTACCGGGTTCAGGAGCATTTACAATCTTACTTTCAGTTTGTGTTAGCGAAGTTTTAATACGTAATTCGCCGCGTAATGGATAACTATCAGATACCGCATCAAGCTCGCTCAGTAACATATTGTCGCCAGCAAATGCCATTGACTCAGTTTCAATTTTTCGAGCAGATTTTAAGGCAAGTGATTGGCTTTTCTCTATAATACTCAGATCAACTTCTGACGACATACGCAGAACACGATCGGCGCCTATGGTGTTGGTACTATTTGAGACAATGGCGTGTTTAATTTGGCCAGAAAAACCGGTGAGTGAAAATACAGTAGCAACGGCAAGCACAATAGCGAGAAATATAATCGTTAACTCACCACGGCGTAGCTCATGATGCAACAAGCGTAACGATTGAGAGAACCACATGGTTGAGGCTGTAGATTTATCACTACTCATGACTAACCTTCTTGCGAAACTGAAATTTTCGTTTCAATCTCGATTTCATTTATATTGTTGCTGATCGTTTGGCTTTTGTCTGAAGCTTCAAATGTTGGTTCAGTTAAAACACCACTGTCCATTTCAACTTGTCGCTGACATCTTGCTGCTAACTTAGCATCATGAGTTACCAGTACTAATGTCGTACCTTCTTTAGCGTTGAGATCAAAGATTAAATCAGTAATATGTTGCCCTGTTTTACTGTCAAGATTGCCCGTAGGTTCATCCGCAAATAAAATATCAGGCTTAGCAATAAAAGCGCGAGCAATGGCAACGCGCTGTTGTTCACCACCAGAAAGCTGAGATGGGTAATGATCAAGCCTGTCTGCCAAGCCTACTTGTGCAAGTAAAGCTTCACCCCGTGCTTGGGCATCAGGCATGTTAGCCAGTTCAGCAGGTAACATGACATTTTCCAATGCCGTTAAACTATTAATTAATAAAAACTGTTGAAAAATAAAGCCAACATGTTGCGCTCTCACTTGGCTACGCTGTTCTTCATTAAACTGGTGTAATGGCTGGTTTTTAAGATACACTTGTCCGGTACTTGGTAAATCTAACCCAGCTAAAATTGATAATAATGTCGTTTTACCTGAACCAGATGAGCCAACAATGGCAATTGATTCGCCCGCCGCTACGGTTAAATTGAGCGGTTGAAGCAAAACTAAGGTTTTATCTTCAACTTGTACTGATTTAGTTAGGTCTTTAACGCTTAGAATACTCTCGGAATTTACATGCATGAAAAATTATCCACTTTATATATTATTTATTAGCTTATTTTTTATCACTACAACGAACGTGACTGCACAAGACAAACAGACCAATACGGTTGATAACAGCATTAGTATCACACCAGTCAGCAATATTTTACTCTTAGGTGATAGTATCAGCGCTAGTTATGGGATGAAACCCACACAAGGCTGGGTACATTTACTCAATAACAAACTTAATGAGCAAAGCCAACCTTACACAATAATAAATGCCAGTGTTAGTGGTGAAACGACGAGTGGCGGATTATCTCGGCTAGCAGGCATTTTATCGAATACAAAAGTTGACCATTTACTGATTGAACTGGGCGGAAACGATGGTTTAAGAGGCTATTCGCCCAAGCTAATAAAAAATAATTTGTTACAAATGGTTAAAATTGCACAAGATAAAAATATAAAAGTCTCAATGATCAAGATTAAAATCACGCCTAATTACGGCCCAAGATACAATAAAATGTTCGAGCAAGTTTTTGAAGATGTAGCAAAAAAAAGCAATATAACTTTGTTACCTTTTTTCATGGAAGCTGTTGCCACCGACAAATCGCTTATGCAAGCTGACGGAATTCATCCAAACGCAGAGGCTCAACCCATTATCGCAGACTATGTTGAGTTACAACTTAACAACTTAATGACTACGGAGCCGTAATTAACCATGGAATTTATTTGGATTGGTTTTGCCTTTATTTGTGGGTTATTAACAAAATTGGTGGCTTTACCGCCGTCAATTGGTTATTTGGCCGCAGGGTTCATTTTACTATTTCTCGGTTACGAAGCAGATAGCATGATCCATGTTTTGGCTGACATTGGTATCACCTTGATGCTTTTTACCATTGGGTTAAAACTGAATGTAAAAGATTTACTCAAAGCTGAAGTTTGGTTGGGTAGCTTAAGCCACAGTGTTATATGGTTACTTTTTGGCCTTGTTATCTTCAAAGGCATCGCATTAATTACTATTCCATTTGTCAGTGATTTAAGCATCACCACATCAGCATTAATCGTATTTGCGCTAAGTTTTAGTAGTACAGTTTGTGTTGTAAAGTTGATGGAAGAGCACGGCGAAATGAGAACACGCCATGGTAAACTAGCCATTGGCATATTGGTTATGCAAGACGTTATCGCCGTTATATTTTTAGTCATAGCTACCGGTAAAGTACCTACCCCTTGGGCTGGCTTACTGTTACTTTTTATTCCTTTAAAGCCTATGATTAGTAAAGCTATTAATAAAGCAGGTCACGGTGAGTTAATTCCATTAATGGGGTTTTTTATTGCCTTTGGCGCATACGAGTTATTCGAACTAGTGCATATTAAAGGTGATTTAGGTGCACTTTTAGCTGGTATGTACTTAGCCTCTCATAGCAAAGCGAGTGAAATAACAAAATCTTTATTGAGCTTTAAAGACTTATTTTTGATTGGATTTTTCTTATCCATTGGCTTTACCGCCCTACCCACTTTAGAGATGCTAGTTATAGCCTCAGTACTTACTTTGTTACTGCCGCTTAAGTTCATGTTGTTTTTCTTTATCTTAGTTAAGCTTAAACTTCGTGGAAGAACCGCATTTTTATCCGCCTTAGCCTTAAGTAACTTTAGTGAGTTTGGGTTAATTATTGCTGCATTAAGCACGAAAGAAGGATGGCTATCTTCTGAGTGGTTGGTCATATTATCATTAGCGGTTGCCCTATCATTTATCATCACGAATGTGCTTTATAACTTTGCCCATGACTACTTTGCAAATCATAAAGAAAAATTTAAACGTTTTGAAAGTCAAAATCGTTTAACAGAAGACAGTTTTGTTCAGCCTTGTGATGCGCCTATTGTTGTAATTGGTATGGGTCGTGTTGGTATCGGTGCTTATAATGCATTGAATGCTCAGGTGGGAGAACAAGTTTGGGGTTTAGACACTGATAAAGCCAAAGTAGAATGGTTAAATGAACAAGGTATTCAAACCTACTTTGGTGATGCTGAAGATGCTGACTTTTGGGAAAGTATAGATCTTAGCAAAATCGAACTCACGCTATTAGCCTTGCCGTCAGTACTCGACATGAAAAATATAACGAGACAAATAAGGCGTACTAATTACCAAGGTAAAATAGCCGCTATTGCTCGTTATGATGATGAACATGTAACGTTAGAAAGCTTCGGTGTAGATAAAGTGTTTAACTTCTATAACGAAGCCGGTGTGGGTTTTGCTGAAGAAAGCATGAGCTTATTGAAGAAGGTATAAACATTCAATATCTGCGGTAATTGCGGGGAATACATATAATTGGGCAGTATAACTGCTTGCGGTTAATCTCAATTACATTGGTTATTCCCTGCCATTTTCTTCAACTTCCCTTGTGAATAATATTCTTATTTTGGACAAGGAAGAAAGCGCGAGTAAGCAGACATATGTAGTAATTTACAGCTTGTTTTAATAACGAGTCGAGTAAGTGTTCACTTAACTTAACTTAACTTAACTTAACTTAAACCAAGTTGATTAAATAACGATGATTTATTAACCATAAACAATGACAAGATCAACGATTAACCTTCCTCATAAAACTCTTCATGTACTTAGCACTTAGCACTTAGCACTTAAATCTTAGTCCCAGCATCTGTAAGTTCAATGTTCAATAAATTTTAGGCATAAAAAAACCGACATAAGTCGGTTTTTTTATTTCACTTTTAAGCACTGCTTAAATTACTAAAAGTAAAATAATAAGTGGCATCCCTAAGGGGATTCGAACCCCTGTTACCGCCGTGAAAGGGCGGTGTCCTAGGCCTCTAGACGATAGGGACACTAAAACAATATGAATATAGTTAATTAACTACTTCATGTTTTGTATCTAATTGCTAAATATTATAAATAACATTTATCAATCTAAGTTAATGGTGGCATCCCTAAGGGGATTCGAACCCCTGTTACCGCCGTGAAAGGGCGGTGTCCTAGGCCTCTAGACGATAGGGACACATTAATACCAATAGAAAACTGAACACATTGTTATTGTAAAAAGCTCTAGCCTAGTGAACTTATAATAACATTGTATATTCTATAGTATGTGTCAAAAAACACTTACCAATAAACTTATCTAACTAAAAAACGAGTGGCATCCCTAAGGGGATTCGAACCCCTGTTACCGCCGTGAAAGGGCGGTGTCCTAGGCCTCTAGACGATAGGGACACATTATAAACTCAAAATACTTAGCATAATAAAATCGTAAAAAGCTCTAGCCTAGTGAACTTATGATTTACATTATATATTTCTTGTTTGTGTCATAAAACACGAACTCATTTTCATTTTACTTCCGAAGAAGCTTCCGAAGAAGTGGCATCCCTAAGGGGATTCGAACCCCTGTTACCGCCGTGAAAGGGCGGTGTCCTAGGCCTCTAGACGATAGGGACACTAAAACGATAAACATCACTATAAAGTGTTGTTTTAGCTACCCGATTTACCGTGCTAAATTAGCTTGGTTTATCCAGTTGCTATTATCTTTTTAACTATCTTTCACTCATGATATCAACACGAGTGAATAATATTGGTGGAGCTATGCGGGATCGAACCGCAGACCTCTTCACTGCCAGCGAAGCGCTCTCCCAGCTGAGCTATAGCCCCACATAGAAATAAAATAAGTGGCCTAATACTTACCTTAATCCTCTCCCAACAAATAATCGAGTTACTCGTTGAAAGCGAGGCGCATTCTAAGCAGCGACCAAGATACTGTCAACCCTTATTTTAGATATTAGGCCATTTTTTTGAAAGATTTTAGTTAACTGATTACTTATAGTACAAGTTGTTTAAATTTTATCTTATTACCGTAAATGTTCAGTTAAAAACGTATGGTCAATCACAGTTAAAACAATCAGGAATAATACGGATTAAAATTACCGTTTCATTATTGCCTATACCTTAGTCTAAGATTATGTAGTTATTGTTGTTTAATCCGCTTACGTCACCATAAACTGTAGACAGTTACTTTATTTATTAATAATAAAACGGTATGGTTGAGATTCAATTGAAAAAATTAATAGTTATATGCAGCTAAAAGAGCTCAATGTTGTTGCCATTGGTGGTGGTCACGGTCTAGGACGTGTACTTTCTACCCTCTCCTTTTTAGGCAACCAACTTACTGGTATTGTTACCACAACAGATAATGGTGGTTCTACGGGGCGTTTAAGAAAACGAAGTAGTTCAATTGCTTGGGGTGACTTACGAAATTGCCTTACACAGCTAGTTGATGATAAATCAGTCGGTAGTCAACTATTCGACTTTCGCTTCGATGGCGAAGATGAGCTTGGTGGTCATAACCTTGGTAATTTGATTTTATACGGACTCGGAGAAATACATTCTCGCCCGCTTGATTCAATAAAACTTGTTCGTCGCTTATTACGAGTTAAAACGCCAGTATTACCTATGTCTGAAACGCCAACCGATTTAATGGCTTTTTACCCTGAAGGCCTGTGCCGTGTTGGTGAGATATCTGTTGATAAAATGTCGATGATGCCAAAAAGCTTAATGTTAGCGCCTTTGGTCAAAACATTACCAAGTTGCGTAGAGGCCATTTTAAAAGCCGATTTAATTATTTTAGGTCCTGGTAGCTTCTTAACAAGTGTTGTTCCTCCTTTGCTTGTGCGTGATATTAGCAATGCGTTGAACCAAACTAACGCTCATCGTGTGTTTATTGATAATATAGTGGCTGAAGATAGCCCCGCGGCTGCATTAACGTTGGATGAAAAGTTAGCTTGGATTGAAGAAAACGTAGGATGCTTGCCAATTGATAGCGCAATTTGCCATGACTCAAACGTTACTTCTTCGCGTATCGATATTTGTCATCATGAATTACACAGTGATACCGTTAAGCATTACCACAGTCGTGATAAATTAATTGCCGCTTTAAATATTTGCATTTCAAAAGCGAGTAACCACATTAAAATAGCCCAATCAGCGGCCGTTCATGCTGACTAAGTTTTACTTTAGCATGAACTAAAAACCAAAAAGCCAACGATTATATCGTTGGCTTTTTGTTAATATCACTTTTATTTGCTAATCGTGATTTTCATCTTGGCTTATGCGACTCGCAACTGCGCCCATTTGGCCTTTATACTTAGCGTCTTCACGCTTATTGTAAGGACGTGCTGCACTTGACGACATAGTTTCAAAGTTTAGCGCAGCAATTTTCATTTTTGGACGTAATGCCAATGGTAATTTGCCGCTATTATAAAACTCTAAAACTATTTGACCTGACCAACCAGGGTCAATTCTATGTGCGGTAACGTGCACCATTAAACCTAAACGCGCTAACGAAGAACGACCATCTAACCAACCCACGATATTATCAGGTAAGGTAACTGACTCATACGTTACCGCTAGTGCTAATTCACCTGGGTGAAGAAAAAAAGCTTCACCGTCAGGTATATAAATTTCATCACTCATGACAGAGTTCATGGCTTTTTGCATTTCGACTTTAGGGCCGCTTAAGTCGATATAAGGTGCGGTATGATCTTGAAATACACGAAACTCATTACCTAAGCGAATATCAACACTTACCCCTGATATCATACTGCTGTCAGGCTCGGGTGAAATTGCTATCTGCCCTTTGCGAAGGCATTCTTCTATATCTATGTCACTTAATCTCATGATTATTCTTCTTAGGCTCAGTTGTTATTGCACTTAAACTCATGGCTGTAATAATTGTCACTGTATTGACCAAAAACTTTAGGGTGTTTTTCGCCTTAACTTTATAATGGCACTAAACTATTTTAGTTATTTAAGCACCAATTCAGCCGTTGTAGGGCTGCGCATATCTAGCTGGTAATATAATTGTGCTGCTACATTACGCGCTATAGTACGATACAGCAGCGCAACTTCTCCAGTGCTATTTTCATTAATTGCTAAACTTCCGCTATCTGCATCTTCTCGAATACGAATATCCAAGGGTAATTGTCCAAGTAATTGGGTATTTGCGTCTTTAGCGATTCGTGTACCACCGCCTTCGCCAAACAAATGTGAATGATGTCCACAATTTTCACACTGGTGATAACTCATATTTTCAATAATACCCAGTACTGGCAGTTTAACTTGCTCAAACATAGCCATGCCTTTAATGGCATCGATTAAGGCAATATCTTGTGGTGTGGTGATCACTACTGCGCCAGCAACGGGGACTTGCTGAGCTAAAGTTAACTGAATGTCGCCCGTACCTGGTGGCATATCAATAATTAAGTAATCTAATTCTGGCCAGTCAGTTTCATTGAGTAATTGTGAAAATGCTCGACTTGCCATAGGTCCACGCCAAACGGTTGCATCAGCATCATCAACTAAAAAGCCAATCGACATGGCACTTAAACCATTTGCTTCAAGTGGCGTGATCAATTTGCCATCATTGGAGCTTGGTTTTGCACCTTTTAAACCCAGCATAGTAGGTACTGACGGGCCATAAATATCAGCATCTAGTATGCCAACATTACAACCTTCGGCAATTAAGCCGTAGGCTAGATTAACTGCTGTAGTAGATTTACCTACGCCACCTTTACCTGAAGCCACTGCAATAATATTTTTTATGCCCTTAATATTATGCTGCCTTACGGCTTTTATATTATATTCAACTTCAAAATTTACTGGCTGTTGCATTACTTCTGATAACTGCTCAGCAATATCATGCAAATGCCCGTCACAGGGAAACGGAAGTACCATTTTTATCTGTATTATTTTTTTTGCCATGCGCATCGTTAACGATTGTGCAATAACTTGTATCCCTTGAGGGAATATATCGGAGCGATAAGCATCTAAAAAAGCATTAATTGCTTTTTGACTATCGGCACTGACTTCATTTTTAGAAAAGAAATTTGATAACATGATTTAAACGCGCTTTTATCTCGGCTTTATTGACATAAAGACGATAATTCTTAATGAAAAGTAACAACAAATTCTGTACCATTCCCTACATAATTACCACCAATAATATGTAAACTTTATATGTCTTTATCAAAGTCTTCTGTGCAATCTGCAGATAAGCGTAAAATTTTAGTTACTTGTGCCCTTCCTTATGCCAACGGTTCTATTCATTTAGGCCATTTATTAGAGCATATTCAAACTGATATTTGGGTTCGTTTCCAACGTATGCGTGGTCATGAAACTTATTTTGTTTGTGCTGACGATGCCCACGGCACACCTATCATGCTTAAAGCACAAGAGCTTGGCATAACACCAGAAGAAATGATCAAAGGTGTGCGTGAAGAGCGTATTAAAGAGTTTAGTGACTTTCACATTAGCTTTGATAATTACCACACAACGCATAGCGATGAGAACAAAGAGTACTCTGAAAGAATTTACAACAGTTTGTATGCGAAAGGTCATATTAAAACCCGCACTATTTCTCAGTTATATGACCCTGAAAAAGGCATGTTCTTAGCTGACCGATTTGTAAAAGGTACTTGTCCGAAGTGTAAAAGTGAAGACGAAAATGGTGATAGCTGTGACAACTGTGGTGCAACTTATTCACCAACAGAAGTACTTAATCCACGTTCAGCAATTTCAGGTGCTACACCCGTATTAAAAGATTCTGAGCATTACTTCTTTGACTTACCTGCTTTTGAATCTATGTTAGCAGACTGGATACGCAGTGGCACATTGCAAGAAGAAGTTGCGAATAAACTTACTGAATGGTTCGAACAAGGTTTAAAACAGTGGGATATTAGCCGTGACGCACCTTATTTTGGTTTTGAAATACCGAATGCGCCAGGTAAATTTTTCTATGTTTGGCTAGATGCGCCGATTGGCTACATGGGCAGTTTTAAAAACCTATGTGATAGAGACTCAAGTATCGATTTTGACAGCTTCTGGAATAAAAATTCAGACGCTGAGTTATATCACTTTATCGGTAAGGACATAATTAACTTTCACAGCCTATTTTGGCCAGCCATGTTAGAAGGCGCTGGTTTCCGCAAACCTACGGCTGTTTTCGCTCATGGCTTTGTTACCGTGAACGGTGAAAAAATGTCTAAATCTAAAGGGACATTTGTGAAAGCAAGTACCTATTTAGCACATTTAAACCCAGAATATTTACGTTACTACTACGCCACTAAATTAACCCACAAAATTGATGATTTAGATTTAAATCTTGAAGATTTCGTACAGCGTGTTAATTCTGATTTAGTCGGTAAAGTGGTTAATATCGCTTCTCGTTGTGCAAGTTTTATCACTAAACGCTTTGATGGCATGTTATCAACAAATGTTGACAACCAAGCCCTAGCGGATGAAGTGATGGCTGCAGGCGATAGCATTGCTGCACATTACGAAGCACGTGATTTCGGTCGCGGTATGCGCGAAATAATGGCACTTGCTGATAAAGTAAATGAATACATCGCGATTAAAGAACCATGGCAGTTAGTTAAAGACGAAACCAAACAACAAGAAGTACAAGATATCTGTTCATTGGGTATCAATATGTTCCGTACCTTAATGATTTACTTAAAACCGGTACTACCCGTTTTAGCTGACAGCACCGCTGAATTTTTAAATGACGAATTAGTATGGGAAGGTCACAAAACCTTACTAACCGATCATAAAATCAATAAATTTAAAGCATTATTGCAACGTGTTGATATGGATAAAGTCAATGCGATGACTGACGCTTCAAAAGAGAATTTATTGGTAAAAGCAGATGACGAAAAGCCAGCTAAAGCAAAAAAGAAAGCTAAGCCTGAAAAAGTAATTGATAACTCAGAAGCACTGGCCGATCCATTAGCTGCCGATCCTATTTCAGAAGAAATACAATTTGATGACTTTGCTAAAATAGATTTGCGCATTGTGAGAATTGTTAACGCTGAACATGTAGAAAAAGCAGATAAATTACTACGATTAACTTTAGCGTTAGATGACAAAGAAAATGGTGAAACGCGCCAAGTATTTGCCGGAATAAAATCTGCGTATCAACCTGAAGATTTAATTGGTAAGCACACGGTAATGGTGGCGAATTTAGCCCCTAGAAAAATGCGCTTTGGTATGTCAGAAGGTATGGTTTTAGCCGCAGGTCCTGGCGGTAAAGACTTGTGGATACTTAATCCAGACGATGGCGCACAAGCAGGTATGCGTGTTAAATAAGTATTTATGTAAAGTAACGTACTAAAGACTCAAGTTAAGGCAAACCTTCATCATTATTAGGGTTTGCCTTTTTAATATTACATGTCGTAACTCATTAACTTGCTTTACTTTTATTAACTCGCTTTATTATTGTATGTGAAATAATAAAGCATCAAAATAATTACTTTATTCACTATGACAAAATTTAAGTTCAGCAATATCCCAACATCTACCCGAATAATTGTCGCGATGACCATGGGGTTAATCATCGGCAGTTTCAGCGTAACCTTATATTCTACGGTTAATCATCTTGCTGATGCCTTTGTTATGTTATTGCAAATGACCGCCCTACCTTATATTTCACTTTCTTTGATGGTAGGTATTGGCGGATTGTCTGCCAGTAAAGCTAAATCTGCACTTAAAAGCACTATAATATTAGTTATATTGCTGATCGCCTTAATGTTGTGTTTTATCTTAATGGCACCGTTATCATTTCCCAGTTGGCAAACGGCAGAGTTTTATAGCGCTAATACCGTTAAAGTCAGCCAAGAATTTAACATCGTTGAATTATTTATACCGTCGAACCCCTTTAATGCTTTTGCAAATGCGGTGATCCCTTCCGTAGTATTTTTTAGTGTTTTTATTGGTGTTGGGTTAATACCCATTAAAAATAAACGTCAGACATTAGCTGTGTTGGGTAACTTAAAGCAATCGGTTAGTAACATAAGTCATCTAGTCATGCGCTTTGCCCCCATAGGTGTGTTTTGTATCGGTTGGCGAGCAGCAGCAACGCTTGACGCTTCTCAACTTGATGGCTTAATGATTTATGTCGCTAGTGCATTAGTATTAACAGCTTTACTGACTTTTCTTGTTTTTCCTGCGCTTTTAGCAACCATTACACCATTTGGTTACCGTGCAATTATAAAAGCTTCAAGAGAAGCTATGATCACAGCCTTCGCTACAGGCAGCTTTTTTGTTGTCATTCCAATCATTGTGGAAAAAACAAAACAGCTAATTACTACACAATACCCAGATACTGACAATGTTGATAAAGTGTCAGATGTTATCGTACCTATAAGTTACAGTTTGCCTGTTGGTGGTAAGCTATTATCTCTGCTTTTTGTTTTGTTTGCTGCCTGGTTCTCTGGTGCTTATATAAGCTTTGAAGATTACGTACAACTGGTTGTGATGGGCATTCCGCAATTATTTGGTACTAGTACCTTAGCTATGCAAAATCTGTTAGAGATATTTAACGTTTCACATAGCATGTTTGACTTTTTTCTAGTGTCAGAAAACTTAGTAGTCGGTCGTTTATCTGCCTTACTTTCAGTTACTTTTGCCAGTTGTTTACCTATTCTTGTTGCAACCAGCATGGCTAAAGCTTTCACCCTTAAGAAAAAATCGCTGATTAAATACTTAATTATTATTCCTGCTATTTCTGTGCTTTCCTTTATTAGTTTAAAGTATGCCTTTAGCTCTATCAGCTACCAGTATGAGGGCTACGTTAAATTTATAGAACGTGACTTTTTAATGGAAAGTGTAAAAAGTACGCATGTTGATAATGCACAAAATAATAGTGCCAACCTTCAGCCAAATGTTGGTGTGCTAAGCCGTATAAAGCAGCGAGGTTTTATACGCGTAGGTTATTATCGCGACGATTTACCTTACTCTTTTCACAATAATAAAGGTAAATTGGTCGGTTTTGATATTGAGATCATGAATCAATTAGCTTTAGATCTTAATGTTGACATCGAATTCGTTAAAGTATTTCGCAACCAAGCACAAACGCTTCTCACATCGGGCTATTTAGACATCACAACAGGTGTCCCAGTTATTCCTGACAATATGTTCAAATACACACTAACCATGCCTTATAGCTCACAAAGCTTGGCAATTATTGTAAAAGATAAAAGGCGTGAAGAGTTCACCAACTGGGACAATATATTACAACGAGATGATCTGATTTTAGGTATTCCTGAAAGCTTTTACTATGAAAAAGCCATTGCTCGTACCTTTACTCATGGCAAAGCTTGGGAAATATCAACCCCTAGATTATTCTTTAAACCTGAATTTTCACATATTGACGCCATGTTGTTTGGCGCAGCAGCTTCATCAGCATGGACATTGCTAAATCCAAGTTACACCGTTGTAGTGCCAAAACCTGAATTAGCGCCATTGTTTATGGCCTTCCCTATTAATAAAAATGATCACAGTTTTGAACTATTTATGCGTAATTGGATCACAATGAAACAACAGAGTAAAACACTGGATAAACTATTCGATTATTGGATAAAGGGTAATAGTAACCTAGCTGATAAAAAGCAATAAACTGCGTTAACTAAAGTTGTACTAAAAACAAACTAATCATAAATTTAAAGGCAAAAATGAAAAACTCTACTGTGGTATTTTTATCAACTAAGCGCAATGTAGCAATATGCTTTCTTGCAGCCTTATTCGTCACTGGCTGCGCAAAAATAAATGATATTTCGACAAACTTAGATGCCGAAAATTTCAAAGAATATTTTTCACCAACTAAAGTTAAAATTGTCGACAGTGAAAAAGACCTTGTCGGTAAATATAAACTTCTAGGTTTGGTTGAAGGCGAGTCTTGCCAAGAAAAAGCGCACCATGCTGCGCCAAATGAAATTGATGCTCGCACCGAAGCTAGAGGCAAAGCCTACAAGCTAGGCGCCAATGCCATTATTTTTAGCCAATGTGTCATGATAGATGATGATAAAGCCGCAAAATATTGTCTAGCATCGACCGTTTGTTACGGTCGAGCTTATCAGGTTGAACAAATAAAATAATGACAGAAAGTGTTAACTTCAATGTTATTGGTACTATTGACTCGCCTTATAAAGAGAAATTTGCCATTCCTAGGCAACCGGGTATTGTTACGGCGGCACAAGGACAACTGCGCCTCACAGGCTTAGCCAATAACGACGAGTTAGTTCGAGGCTTAGAGCAGTTTAGCCATATTTGGTTGTTGTTTGTTTTTCATGGTACGCAATCGCAAGGCTGGAAACCTCTCGTTCGACCGCCACGTTTAGGTGGTAATAAAAAGCTTGGGGTATTTGCTACGCGTTCAACGTTTAGGCCTAATCCTATCGGTATGTCGGTGGTAAAATTAGACCGAATTGAGCAATGCTCTGCAGGGCAAAACAACGTAGGTCAAAAAACTTCACAGGTTATTTTGCATATCAGTGAATTAGATTTACTTGATGGCACACCGATTATCGATATTAAGCCTTATGTTCCCTATGCCGATATTATTGAAAATGCACATGGAGGTTATGCTCAAAATCAACCGAGCAATAATATAACAATCATATTTTCTCAAGCAGCATTGCAAACTTTAGCTGACAATATAACCCTTTATCCATCTCTGCAAAGCCTGATAGAACAAGTGCTAAAGCAAGATCCCCGCCCTGCCTATAAACAGAATAAAACTGACGATAAAATTTACGGTATGAGCCTGTATCACTTTAATATTAAATGGCAGATGAGTGATCTATCAACATTACAAGTCATGACAATCGAAGCAACCACAAACCACACGGTTTAATACCTAAATTTCGATGAACTGTCCGATTATCGCGACTATCCATCAAGTAACTATTTATACTAAAGATAAC
>NZ_JACGWF010000002.1:0-115430 GCF_014077595.1 Colwellia sp. 6M3
GGAAATAACATGTCTAATAAATTCCGTACAGGAACGTTAGCAATTGCTGTAAGTTTAGCTTTAGGAACTACATCTACTTATGCTGCTGAAGATAATAGTGCAAAAATTAAAGCAGAAAAAGATGTAGAAAAAATTGTTGTCGTAGGCTCGCGTGGTGCTCCTCGCTCAGTAAACGACTCTCCTGTACCAATTGACTTAATTGGTGGAGAAGAACTAGCGCGTGGCGGTAATACCGACATGCTTGAATTAATAAAAGGCAGTGTTCCTTCCTTTAACGTCCACTCAAACCCTATTTCAGATGCGGCAAGTTTAGTTAAACCTGCCAATCTACGTGGTTTATCATCTGACAGTACTTTGATTTTAGTTAACGGCAAACGTCGTCATCGTGCTTCTGTCATTGCATTATTAGGTGGCGGTATTAATGATGGTGCCCAAGGTCCTGATATTTCAGTTATCCCTAGCGTTGCATTAAAACAAGTTGAAGTACTTCGTGATGGCGCAGCTGCACAATATGGCTCTGATGCTATTGCTGGTGTAATGAACTTTGTTTTAAAAGATGACGCTGATGGTGGCTCTTTAACTGCTCGTTACGGCTCTTATTATGAAGGCGACGGCGATACCATGGAAGTATCTGGTAACGTTGGTATGCCATTAACGAAAGACGGCTTTTTGAATTTAAGTTTTCAATATAAAAATGCTGATGCAACTAGTCGAAGTGTACAACGCCCTGACGCAGCAGCTTTTATCGCTGCAGGTAACACGGCTGTATCAGACTTAGCTCAAATTTGGGGTTCTCCTGAAGTAAATGATGACTACACTATTTTTGTAAACTCAGGTTTAGATTTAGGTAACGATAGCGAAGCCTACATGTTTGGTAACTTCTCTGAGCGTGATGTTCGCGGTGGTTTCTATTATCGTAATCCGCATACTCGTGGTGGTGTTTATAGTAATGGTGATACCGATGGTGATGGCGTATCAAATCTCCTTATCGCAGATTTAGACGGTTTGGGTGTTGGAGGCAGCTGTTCTCCTGTCAACGTGACTAGCGCTAATGTATTAACGCAAGACGATTACATTAACAATGTTGCTAATAATGACAATTGTTTTAGTTTCAACGAAATGTTACCAGGTGGTTTTACACCAAACTTCGGTGGCAATATTATTGATACCTCAATCACTTTAGGTACACGTGGTGAACTAGATAACGGTGTAATGTATGACGTTAGTGGTTCTGTTGGCTTTAACGAATCTACTTATGTAATTTATGATACCTTAAACGCCTCTTTAGGTCCTGCAACTCCGCGTGACTTTAGTCCAGGTAAACATACTCAGTTAGAAAAAACTTTTAACGTTGATTTCAGCAAAGATATTGATGTTGATATGTTTGAATCATTAATGGTTGCTGGTGGTTATGAATGGCATTCAGAATCATTTGAAGTAACCGCTGGTGATGTTGCATCATATACTGCAGGTCCATACACTGAACAAGGTTTTGGTATCGGCTCTAATGGCTTCCCAGGATTTAAGCCTCAAGCTGCTGGTGTTTATTCTCGCCAAAATTTCGCGTTCTATGTTGATACTGAAGCACAAATAACAGAAGACTTTTTACTAGGTGCAGCACTTCGTTATGAAGACTACAGCTCATTTGGTAGTGACTCTAACTACAAGCTTACAGCACAATATAATGTAACCGATGACTTTTCTTTACGTAGTTCAATCAGTACAGGTTTCCGTGCTCCTACAGTAGGTCAAGCTAATTACTCGAACGTGCAAACCGCATTGGAAAATGGTGCATTAGTTGATTCTGCATTATTACCAGCGAGTAACCCGATTGCGATACAGTTAGGTGCAACAGAGTTAACACCAGAAACATCTCAAAGTTATACTTTAGGTGCAGTTTGGAATATTGGCGAGCTATTCATTACGCTTGATTACTACAATATTTCAGTTGAAGACCGCGTGTCTCAATCAACTAAATATGAACTAACAGATGATGATAAAACAGCTTTAACCAATGCTGGTGTAGCCAATGTTGAATCAATACAGTTAGTAAGTTTCTTCACAAATGATTTTGATACAACAACATCAGGTGTTGATTTAATCGCTAACTACGGTATGGAATTACTTGATGGTGATGCCAAGTTTAGTTTAGCGTACAACTACAATAAAACTGAAGTTGATAGCTTCACAGCGATTACTGGCGACTTTAAAGTATCTCGTTTAGAAAATGATTTACCTAATCACCGTGCAACGTTGACTTGGTCACAATCATGGGATGAAGTGAGCTTCTTGATTCGTGGTAATTACTATGGCGAATATCAAGGTGTTCATGTTGACTATGTTGACACAGTTAATACTGGCGATGCTGCAGTAACAATTGATGCCGAGTTTAGTTACTTTGCTTCAGATGACATCGTGTTGTCTGTTGGCGCGCAAAACTTGTTCGACCAAGAAGCAACTGAAATAAACTTCACCGATGCCGGTGCAGCTAGTTGTGGTGGTTGTGTTAATAATCAATGGGGTGGTAAATATTATGAAACATCTCCGTTTGGTTTTAATGGTGGTTTCTACTACGTAAAAGCAACATATAACTTCTAATATCAGCTAGCATATTGTTGATATAAAAAACCCAGCTTTGGCTGGGTTTTTTTATGTCTAATGCTTGATAACTATTCATAGCTTTATCTGCATTAGAAACAGCGACTTTGACCGCTATTACACTCAGTGAGTAGACAAGATGAATTACTATTCGTCATTGGCGGTATTTATTAAGCTGACTTGCAAAAAAATATAGCATGAAATTAGAAGCGGAACTTGGCCTTTGCTAGCGAGTTAATGTCGTATTGTCAGATTATCGAGAGAGCTAATGATTAGCTTATGATTTAGATTGTTAACAAAATAAATAAATTAGGAAAAATAACTAGTAACTCCAGTCAAACTGCGTTCATAATATAACCATCAAGATAGAGCACTTTTGAGTGAAGAATAAAAAACGTGAGATATTTGTTAAGTGCGTAGTTGGTCACTAAAACAACAAAAAATAAAATACCGTCAATTTATTATTGCATTCTCTTTGCTATTTTTCGGTAATGCTTTGGCGTGTAAAGCCGCTGAGCGTTATCAATTTGAACTCCCTGCCATGTCTGCTGCTCAGGCTTTAGATAAATTAGCCACAATATCAGGTTATTCACTCATATACCCATTTGATGATTCTATCATTGTTGTTAGTAATCCACTTTTTGGTACTTACTCACTTGAAGATGCTCTAGGGCAGTTACTTTTAAACACGCCTCTTAGTGCTTTTGCTACTGAAAAACGTGTTATCGCGGTGTCTTCGGAGCTAAGCAATTATGACTATAATGGTAAAAATTTTGCTATTGATGTGTTCTTAAAAAACCATCTCAAACATCAAATGGATAATATTCTCTTTGGACCTGATTTTCTTACTGCTAATTTACCCGATATAGATTTTTCTTTTCAAGCAATAAACGAAGAAAAAAAATTAACTAGCGAAGTAGAAGCTGAGCGCATTCAAATAATTGGATCTCGTCGTATCAATAGATCGCCAAGCAGTGCTTTGGCGCCATTAGATATCATCAATAAACGTGATTTAAGCTCGCAAGGCAATAACGACCTAATATTCAGTTTGTCGAGTGTTATTCCTTCTTATAATACCAGTCAAGAAGCCATTAGTGATGCAGGTACTATGGTAAGACCTGCTAACCTTAGAGGATTGCCAACCGATAGCACGTTAATATTAGTGAATGGTAAACGGCGACATCGCAGTGGCGTGATCTATGAGTTTATCTCAGGGTTGAATATTGGCGCTCATGGTGTTGATCTTGAACCTATTCCGAGTATTGCTTTAAAAAGTGTTGAAGTTTTACGTGATGGTGCGGCCGCGCAATATGGTTCTGATGCCATCGCGGGAGTTATTAATTTTCGTCTAGAAAACAGTGCAGATATCAGTCGAATTGAAGTAAGTACAGGCCAATACTACGCTGGAGATGGTTCGACGCTCGAATTGTCTGGCATTCTAGGTAGCCAAATTGGTAGTAGTGGTAGTGCTAATTTTTCATTCCAACTTTCAGAAAGTGACAGTACTTCTCGTGGAATTCAAGATCCAGCAGTACAGTCGTTGATTGATAGCGGTATCAATGCGGACGATATTCAAGATCCTGTTGTTATTTGGGGTGCACCAAAAATTAGCAACAATATCAAGTTATTCGGTCATCTGGAGATGGATATTGGCGCTAAAAACCAATACCAACAACTTTATATGTTTGGAAATTGGGCGCAGCGCGATATTGATGGCAGCTTTTATTATCGTAATCCAAATACCCGAGCAAGTGTATTTACGAATCCAAATGATGGCACACGACTATTTTTTGATATGACGAGTAATAACACGGGTAATTGTCCAGTACCCACTCTTCCTGGTAGTCCGGGTGATGCTGAAGCTTTAGCGGCTGTTTCAGCTAATCCCAATTGCTTTGCTTTTAACGAGCGTTTTCCTGGTGGCTTTACTCCACGATTTGGCGGCAGAGTAACCGATGAAAGTCTCGCGGTAGGCTTACGAGGTTCGCTAATTAAAAATAATGCTGATCTAACGTATGATATTAGTATGGTCGTTGGGAGAAATCGCAATGATTACAAACTACGCAATAGTGTTAATGCCTCATTAGGTGAAAATTCACCCAGTGATTTTGAACTCGGTTCTCAAATACAAACCGAAGGTGTATTTAACGCTGATTTTACTTACCCAATTAACGTTGATTTTGAGTCAGACTTGAATGTTGCCTTTGGGTACCAAACTCATTTCGAAAAATTTGAGATTGTTACGGGCGAAACGGCATCTTATCAGGCAGGACCTTTTGATAATAATAGTGAGGCGGTCGGAGCAAATGGCTTTCCTGGTTTCTCACCCGAGACCGCTAGTATTAATGATCGCATATCTAATGCCGTATATTTAGATATAGAAAGCGACATTACAGAAGCGCTCTCTATGTCGCTGGCGATCAGGTATGAAGATATCGCTAAAATAGGCAATACTTTTGACGGGAAAGTGTCATCCCGATTACAGCTCAGTGATGAAATAGCCATACGCTCAACACTGAGTACGGCATTTCGGGCTCCGACTGTGGGTCAATCTACTTTGCAACGCATATCTACCTCAAATTCAATCGTTAATGGTGTTGTAGTGCAACAACGATCACAGCTAGTAAGTGCGTTAAGTCCGATTGCTGTCGCACGATCTGGTGGTGGCCTTGAACCAGAAACTGCAACTAGCTTTAGTATTGGTTTATTATCGGATATAGGACCAGCAAATATTACCTTGGATTATTTTCTTATTGATGTTGATGACAGGCTATCTTTATTTTCGAGTGATGTAACTGCTGTAGATACAAGATTATTAGCCACCTCAGGGGTTAAATCAAACGTCACCAGTATTCAATATTATGCTAATGATTTTGACTCAATAACACAGGGATTTGACTTGGTTGCCAGTTTGCCATTGGGGTTTATTAGCCATAATAGCTTAGTATCACTCGCCTATAACTATACAGAAACAAAGTTAGGTGGCTTTGACAGTAAGAGCCCTATTGCTAATGTTAATGCTCGCAAAGAGCGTGAAGAAGGCATTCCAAATAACCGAGCCGTATTAACCTATTCTCAAAAGCAAGGCCATTTAAGTAGCATGTTACGTGTTAACTACTATGGCAGTTTTTACAATGCACAGTTTAATGACGTATCGCTTATTGAGAAAGTGAATGCAATTGTTATAACAGATGTTGAGTTTTCTTATGAAATTAATGAGAGTTTAACGGTAGCTTTAGGTGCTAATAATATTTTTGACGTCTTTCCTGATGAATACAGTAAAGGGCGAACATCGGGATTTTTAGGGGCTATTTACCCACTTAATTCGCCGATGGGATTTAACGGCGGTTATTATTACCTGCGTATGTCATGGGACTTATAAGTCTTCCTATCTAAAATCAAAATCAAAATCAAAATCGTGAGCAAGGTACAGCAACAAAATAATTTATGACTTTACGCTTAATGTTGAGTTAAACATTAAGCTAATTGTTGAATATATTAGAAATAAAAAAGAATTAAATAGTTAAAGCGGAAGAACCTTAGCGCACTTAAAATAGCGGAGTCACAACTAGGTTCTTTAGGCTATAGTAGGATCAATGTGTATTAAGCTAGATATTACGGTTTTGTTCATGTAATAGCTTGGATTTAAAGGTAATTTGTGGTGATGCACAACTTATCCTTTATTTAATATGTATGGCTATTTAAGGCTTAATAAATAAAGCTCTTTCCATTTTTCTACGTTTAACTTGATGAAGGTTTACCTTTTTATTCACTTTATTCCACATTAAAATGGCATCAGCTGCTTCTATCGGTAAATTGTTGTTAATTTTTTTCAGTACTGTCGAATTATAAAAATTACCACTACCAATATTGTACGAGAGGCAAACCATTGCACTAAACTGATTTTCTGTTATCGGCACTTTAACATGTCGGGCAACGTCATTTTCAAATCGATTTAAATCTTCTTTTAGCAACTTCTCAGCTTGCTTTTGCGATATCTTCATTCCTTTGTGAACATCAGCCATATGACCGTAACCTATGAGGAAAGCACCTGAGAGACCTCTATAAGCATTGAGGCGCACTCCTTCAAATTCTTTAATAATATTAATGCAGGAACGGTTTGTTTTAAACATGCTCGGGTCATTTTTTGTTATCGATGACGATTGATTAGATGGGGTAGACTGATCCGACACTCTAGGTGTTTGGCTACAAGCGCCAAGCAAAGTAATTAAGCCATATAGAGCAAAATATTTTAATTTCATCATTTTCCTTGAATCTAGATTGTATAAATTAAACTTACCACAACACATGCACGGCGCTGACATGAACAAGAGTATTCTCGCTTCGACTTGCAAACGAATGGTATGGCTCCTCACCTGTGTGTTATCAATAAACGTTTAATTAGGAGAGTAAATCTACTTTTAATTAAAGTCGCTGATATCGATTTAGCCAAACTTATTTTTAGACTTCGTGGAGTTGATAAACTTGACTAATGAGCTAAAACATAAAAAATACACTTTAAACAATGGCTTGTATTAATCAGCCCATGTAAGTGCAGTAAGGAAAGTATGTAAGCATAAATAAAGTCAAATACACTAGCCAAATAAGAAGGTTTTTTGATCAATACACGGCGAAGTACGGGTCAGTTAAATGGTATTAGTTGTCGTTACCATCACATGAATCATTTTATTCTCGTTATAATAAAAAGCCCCGATTAACGAGGCAATTTATTAAATCAGCTAAAATACGATTACATTTTATTTAGCCGAATTATTGTTAAGTTTACATTATTGCGGCTTTTTACTCATGCCAGTAACTAAACGTGTAAAGGTGACTTGCGCATAATCACCATTTTTCTTATCAGTTTTCCAGTCACCCGTACCTAAACATTTAGGGTACCAAAAGCCAGGGTCGTCTTTAATGCTACATTGATTATATGCACCAGCTTTAAAAAACAATGCATCACCTTTGTAGCCATAAGGATGGTCGAATTTATCAACTTTACCGTTAGCATCAATGTTGTTTGCTAAGTTAATTTGAAAGGTCACTGGCTTGTGGCGTGCAGTTGTAAAAGTTAAGTGCATAATATCTTCAACGACATTTATTTCATAGCTGAACGCTTCGTTTAACGCTATGCCATTTTCACCAGGTTCATTGCTTTCACTCCACAATTCACCCCAAACTGGGTAGGCAATATCTACACGGTTAGGATCTGCTTTTGGTAAGTTGCGTTCATAATTCCAGAATACTGAGCCATATTGATGATTTGGCCATTTTTTAAAATATATTTTAATCGGCTCATTACCATAGCCAAAGCCATTTCCTTCAGCGACGATAGTTTTATCTTTAGTGGCGTGAATTTGCCCTACAACAACGGAATAAGCAGGATTTTTTTCTGGGTAAGTAGCGCGTTTTGCGACATGGTTAACTTTAACTGTAGCCTGTAAGTTACCGCCTATTTGTGCATAACTTTGAGCGTTTTTGTGTGATTTTAAAGAGAAGTTATTGCCTGGCGCATAGTTTGTTAACTGAGGTCCGCCTAATAACTGATGCAGTTCACTCCGTGTGTTGCTTGAATTGGCAGTGGTAAAGGCTTTATTGGGTGTAGCAAAGACCATATTATTTTCGTCATCAAGGTAAAAATAATCAAGGTGGCTATAATTTTGAATATCAATTTTGCTTACCTGATCAACTTTGCCATTATTATCATTATCTGTCGGAATGGTAATTTTCCATGTTGATAAATCAAATTTAGCTGCAGGAATTGGCTTGCTCGATGTTTCGTTTATTGTGTTAGTAGCACAACCTGCAATCACTATAGTTCCTATTATTGCTGAACTTAATACTTGGATAAATTTCATCTTGATATGCCTTTAATAAAAAAAATTGATAAATTGTGCTTAATACCCGACGACTATTTATTTGCTATAACGCTTTACAGGATGCTCATATGGTTAAAGCAGATAGCAGCATAGCTCGTTGCTAGGGTTGAACAGCATTGTTAATAATATGGATATATATCTAATAAAGTAAGCTTTTTCCTCACATATCTATAGAATTTTCAAAGGAGTGATAATACATAGATATTTATAGTATTAAAGTGCCAAAAGGTTTTGAGTTTTGAAAAGGCAAGAAAAAATGGGGTGGTTAAAGGGACTTGAACCTTCGCGAACTTGAAATGCGGAATCATAGGTGATTACGATCGAGTTGGCGACTTTTTAAATAATTGAATATAAAGAGAAATATAAATAAATGGAGTGACTAAATGGACTTGAATTCTCGCGCACTTGAAATAGCGGAATCACCCGTGATTTTGGTCGAGTTAACTATTTCTTACATGATTGAATATAAAAAAATGGGGTGGCTAAAGGGACTTGAACCCTCGACAACCGGAATCACAATCCGGGGCTCTACCAACTGAGCTATAGCCACCACTGATAATACTTGAAGCGCCCAGTGATAAGGCGCGAGGATTGTATTGCATTTTATAGTGATATGACAAGTGAAATATTGCATTTCGACAGGTTTTTTTGAATTTTTTAGAGTGATGAATGATTTTTTGCTTGGCGGTCAGCTATTCGGTTATTTCAACTTTTACCATTAACTTGCTAATATGAAGTAAAGCTATCTAATAAGTTAACCATTATGTCATTAGAAAAAATATCAGCGCAAATTTCTGACTCTCAGCAGGGTAATGCTAAAAAAATGCCACCGGTTGAATTATGGGATCCACCTTTTTGTGGTGATATAGATTTAGAAATAAAGTCGGATGGTAGTTGGTTTTATAATGGTACTGTTTTTAAACGTTTGTCTTTGGTGAAATTATTTGCCTCGGTTTTGAAAAAAGAAGCTGATAAATACTTTCTAGTCACGCCGGTTGAAAAAGTTGGAATAATGGTGGCTGATGCACCTTTTATTTTAACGCAATGGCAATGGTTAGATGAGCAAAAAACCAGTATGCAAGTTACGACTAATTTAGATGACAGCTTTATTTTAAATGCTGAGCACCCCTTAGAAGCTAGTGAAGATGGCGCTTTATACGTTACCGTTAGGCGTAACTTACAAGCCAAAGTACATCGTAATGTTTATTATCAATGGGTTGATTTAGCTCGTGAAGATGACAAGGGTAATGGCGCTGAATTGGTGTTTTTCAGCGCTGATTGTCGATTTAGTTTAGGGCAATTATAAAGCTAATTTATATTACCCGAGAAAAGCGTTGTGTGTTTATATGTTGTTTTAAGTATGCATCAAAGCTCATGCAAATATTGCGGATTAACAGCCTAGCCTTTTGATCGACACGAATATGATCTCTAGTATTACTGATTAACCCATCTTGAATGAAGGTTTGCAGCAAAGGTAAGTCGTCAGCAAAGTAGTCATCAAAACTAATAGCAAATTTTTCATTAATTTTATTTTTATCGAGGTAAAGGTTACACATAAGTTCGCGAATAACTTCACCTCGAATAATGTCATCGCGAGATAAATTTACCCCTTTTTCGTGAGCGTGTGCTTTTGTAGCAATCGCTTTATAATAGCCTTGTAGCTCTTTGGTGTTTTGGCTGAAACTATTACCAATGGCACTAATTGACGAAACACCTAAACCGAGTAAATCACAACCACCTTTGGTTGTGTAGCCTTGAAAATTTCGGTGCAAGTCTCCGGCATTTTGAGCGATAGCTAATTCATCTTCAGGTTTTGCAAAGTGATCCATACCAATGAATTCGTATCCAAAGTCACAGAGCATCTCTATGGCAAGTTTCATCAATGCAAATTTCTCCTCTATGCTCGGTAGCCATTCATCCTTGAGTTTACGCTGTGCGGCAAAGCGTGTTGGCATATGTGCGTAACTAAATAGCGAAATGCGGTCAACAGCCATTTCATTGGCTTTGCTTAGTGTACGAGTAAAGGTTGCTATATTTTGATGCGGTAAGCCGTAGATTAAATCAATATTAATGGATTTAAAGCCGACTTGTTTGGCATGAGCAATAAAGCTGGCAATAAACTCGGTCGACTGTACTCGGTTAATTGCTTGCTGAACTTTTTTATCAATGTCTTGCACGCCAATGCTTAAACGATTAAATCCTAGACTGTAAAGGTGCTCAGCTAGGTTCATTTCTATTTCACGCGGGTCTATTTCAATACTCATTTCTACTTGCTCTGCAAAGGTAAAATTTTCTTTTAGCAGTGCTACTAGTTTTACCATTTGTTCGTGCCGCAAAAAGCTTGGAGTACCACCACCCCAATGTAACTGCTTGATGGTATAGTTTTTGAATAATACCGCTTTTTCGGTAATTTCTTGTGCGAGAAACTCTAGATAAGTGTCAGCTTTATCTCGGTGACGTGTGACGACCTTATTACAACCACAGTAATAGCAAAGGCTATGACAAAATGGGATATGCACATACAAGGACAACTCATTATTGGGTGACTCTTTTATCGCAGAGACTAAGTTGGTGTAACTAAATTGTTCATTAAATTCTAGTGCGGTTGGATATGAAGTATAGCGTGGGCCACTGGTGTTATATTTTTTTAATAGTGCCTGATCAAAAAACTGTGTTGCTCGCATAAGAATACCGATTTATTCATTTTTCGATATTATAGGTAAACTAGCAACTCAAACATTGATCGAGCTCAATACTATGGGCATCTTTGAAGTAAATTAGTTATTTATGGTTTAATTATCGTGAAAAATTTGTCGCGTATATTTAATTTTGGATACAGGGCTTTTTATGAGGTTTTTGTGGGGAAAGTATTGAGCCGCAGTATTCACTAACGGCATCAATAAAATTGTTAATGCTTTAAGTCGTGGATTCACTCAGCATACTATTTCGTTCATTAGCGTACTGGTGTAGTAACTCGATATCTTTACGAATATCGTCAGCCATTTCAGCTTCAAGCTTCATACGCTCAAAATCGAGTTTCATCCGTGATTTTTTATCCAGCTTTTTACGTGCTGATAAAATAGGCATGTGCTTTATAGCTTCATAAAACTTGAATACTGAAGGAAACTGAACATTTAAATTTTGGCTTAATTTTAATGAATCAAGCAGTACGCTTAATCGCCAGCAACCTTCTGCAATATCACATTGCTCTTCTTTCATTGCACGCACAATAATAATAACACTAGAGATTATTTTTTTATCATGCTGTTGCAATGCTAGCTGCTGAGCTATTTCTTTTTGCTCTTGTGCTTGCGTTTGAAGCTTCAATTGGCGCAATAGCTTGACGGCTATTGCTGCTAAAACACCAATAATTACAAAGGCTAATAAAGCTAGATATACCCAAGGATTTGATAGCATTTAAGTTACCTATTCAAATTTTGATAAATCACTATTATTAAACTTGTCCCATAGATCATCTTCTGAATCTGACTTCTGAGTTTGTTCAACAACTTCATCTTCATCATCTAGGCCTAATTCTTGACTGATTTTTTCGTGCTGTTCCATCAGCGTATTGAAATAGTTAACCTCTTCTGACGTTAAGGTTATTTCATTATCTTGTTTTTCAAGTATTTCAAGCAATCTAGGGTCTTGCTCAATACGGCTTAATTGATCAGCTAATGACTCACCTGTTTCAACCACACGGATAGCCGCGATAGGTGAATTATCTTGCACTTTTTTAGCTGGCTTAGTTTTTATCGGCGCATTAACTGGCTTACCTAAATCGATAGGCGTTTTATTACCAATGCGAGGATCTTTATTTTTTGCAGAGTTTTGATTTTGGTTAATTTTTGGTGTGGCTTCTTTTTGACGGTTACCCGCTTCGTTACCATTTGATTTTTTTGCTCTACGCGGCTTTGGCTCTACCAATTTCTTTTTGTCATCTTTTAGGATGCCAATAGAACCGGTGCCTGGCTTGCGTGATTTTTTCGTACGAGACATAGTAATAACTTAAAATAATGAACAATTGTGCTTATTTTACGACATTCCACAGTAAACCGCGATAGAAAGAAAAAAAGCGACGTTATTAACGTCGCTTTTTGAGAAAATGTGGCAATTGCCAACATATATAATCCCGATTCTTAAGTGGCTATCCTAGCCTTTTGTTACGGTCCCTGTTGGGTTTTTAATTTCCAATATTATTTTTATTATTATTTCCGTGCTTAATTTTATTTTTATCGGTCATCCTGACACTTTTTTGAGCTATCCCTAATGCCTTTTTAGGCGAAATATTCAGTGCTTATCCCAAGCTTTATTAAACCATCCGTATTTTAAATTTTCTTCTGCGTTAGTTAACGCTTATTGCTGTCCGTGCAATTATTATCCGTTTTGTTTAGTGCTATCTATGTAGCTGACCCATACTTTACGTGAGTTTCGTCAAGCATCAAGCGGTTTTTTCGTTTGTTTATTACGCAAAAAAACTAAAATTCAGCAAGTCTTTGTTTTTAAGTGTAATAAATTTGTTAATAAGTGTAATTTAATTTTTATTTATTCAATTTTAGTGGGCAATGTCTTACAAAAACGGGCAAATATTTGAATGATTTTTGCCAAACCTTAATTACGAAGCTCTTCGTTAATAAGGCTTGTAGCGTTATTTTTGTTAAATATTAGTCATCTAGTTGGTGTAACCAAGCTGCATGAGATGGCGCTTTTTTAGTTTTTGACCATTCTTCAACCATGAGTGGTGCAACCCTTTTAAGCTCGGCATATTGCTCAATTGTGCCTGTATTTGCCGCTAACTCTAGGCGATGACCATTTGGATCGAAGAAATAAATAGATCTAAACACACCATGATTTACTGGGCCTAATACATCTAAACCGTGTGACTGCAGATCATTTTTGGCTGACACTAACGCGTCTAAATCTTCAACTTCCAAAGCGATATGTTGAACCCATGTTGGCGTGTTTTCATCGCGGCCCATATCAGGAGAGTTTGGAATTTCAAAAAAGGCTAAAACATTGCCCATGCCTGCATCTAAAAATATATGCATATAGGGATCTGGCGCTTTGGTTGAAGGTACTTCATTTTCTGCAATGGCAACGGTGAGTTCCATATTTAAATGTTTTTGATACCACTCGACAGTCTCTTTTGCGTCTTTACAGCGATAAGCCACGTGGTGGAAGCGTTTTAAATTAATCATAAGGTTAGTACTTAAATTATAAATAGAGCGATTATCGAATAGGTAATTTTTACCATAACTCGATAATTCACCCTAATTTTCTGCTGAGTTTAACGACGTAAAGTTGTCAGTAATTACGTACGCTTTAGTTTACAAAGGTTTTATAAAGCGACCTTAACCATTGGGAATAATATCTTGCCAGTGCTTCACTAAAATATCGTCAACGACCTTGAATGCTATACCTGCTAATGGTGAGTCGATAACGGTTATTGTTGAGCTTAACAGTTGGTCATCCCTAAAAAAATGGCATGTTAGCTCGCTGTTTTCAGGTTGATGATCAACGATAGCTTGTATCGATTGCTCTGTAACTTTTACTTCGTCAAGTGCAATGAGTACATCGTTAACGGCTAACCCTGCCTTGGCCGCAGGTGATTTTTCTAATACTTGTGTGATCATTAACCCAAAAGGCTGCGCTTTGTAATTTGCACCTATATAAGCGTGAAAATTTGTCTCAGAGGTTGTTTCTAAACTGTTTAACTTTTTGAATTTATGCTGTTGCAATTCAACACCATAATTAGCCAGTTCAGCTGTTAAATCTATGCGTTTATTACTGTATAAGTGTTGTTTAAATATTGACGAAATATCTTCACCGCAAAGCATGCTGGCAATATTAATGAAGTCTTCTTCACTGGTGCCGATATTGGTGCGACCAAAATGTATCCATAACTCTCGCATTAAAGTGTCTAAACTATACTGGCCATTTGATTTACTGCGAATAGTTAAATCTAGCCATAACGCAATAATTGCGCCTTTAGCGTAGTAGCTAACAATATTATTAACCGCATCAGGGCCTTGTTGATAAAACTTGGTCCAAGCGTCAAAGCTTGAAGCGGTTATGCTTTGCTTTAACTCACCTACACCGCGATTAACTCGTGTAGAATTTTTCGCTATTATTGCCAAATACTCATCGAAGTTAATGATGCCTGTGCGGAAAAGTGAAAAGTCATCGTAATAAGAAGTAATTCCTTCGAAAGCCCATAACTGCTTGGTGTAGCTTTCTTGTTTTAAATTGTAAGGAACAAATTCTTTTGGCTTTATACGACAAACATTCCAGGCGTGAAAATATTCATGTGAACATAAACTTAAGAAGGTTCTATAATCTTCAGAACGCTGTGTTGTCGGTTGTTGCGGGTTGGGTAAATCGAAACGACCTGCTTGTAAAATAGTAGAGTTTTTGTGTTCTAAACCACCGAAGCCGTTGGCGAGTAAATGGGTAATAAACCAATACTCTTTAAATGGGGCTTCACCAAATAAACTGATGTGATGTTGACATAACTTGCTAACATCTTCCGCTAGTTGTTGGGTATCACCATAATGCTTGCTGGTAAATACTAAGTGATGAACAACACCTTCTACGGTAAATTCGGTGCTATCAAACTCACCTATGGCTACTGGGCAATCAATTAAGTGTTGGTAATTATCAGCAGTATATTGGCCAAATTGATATTTTTCTGTGCCATTTGCTCGGGTTAATCCTGTTGCTACACGCCACTGGCTATGTTCGGATAAAGTTGATGGCAAAATACTAAGCTGACAGGGTTGCTCACTTAATTCCTCTACTTGTAAAAATGTTGAGCTGCCATTGAAAAAGCCACGTTGACTGTCTAAATAGGCGGTACGTACTGAGAGGTCAAAAGCGAACACTTGATAACGAACCTGAACCTGTTCATCACTTGCTTCTATTAACCAAGTTTGTTTGTCAGTTTTGGTTAATTCAATCGCTTCATTTTTACTGTTAACTGCGCAAATTCCGGTAATATTTTTTGCAAAGTCTCGGATCATATAACTGCCGGGCAACCAAGCGGGTAACGTTAACGTATAGTTTTGGCTCGGAGTGCTTTTAAAAGATAGAAGTACCTCAAATAAATGACTATTTGGGTTCAGTGGGGAAATTTGATATTGGATCATATTGGCGCACAAATGTTGACAAGATATTTGTGCTCCAATGTAGCAGAGTTATTTGAATATAACAGCTTGGAAATGCGCCTTAGCGGCAGACTGTTTTATATTTGTACTCATTTAAAGTTAATTTAAAGCTAATTCAAAATGACGGTTTTATCTTTATTAATACAAATGCGTTGCTCGGCATGCATTTTCACCGCGTGGCATAGCGCTGTGGCTTCAAGGTCATGGCCTAAATGTACCATTTGCTCAATAGTAAAAGCATGATTAATCGGTTTTACTTCTTGAACAATAATCGGTCCTTCGTCAAGGTCAGCAGTAACATAGTGTGCTGTAGCGCCAATGATCTTAACACCGCGTTTATGAGCTTGATGATAAGGCTTTGCGCCTTTAAAACTCGGTAAAAAAGAGTGATGAATATTAATAGCTTGGCCACGTAAGCTGTTACAAAGCTCGTCTGATAATATTTGCATGTAGCGGGCAAGTATTAGCAAGTCGCCGTTATATTGTTGATAAATATCTAATAAGGCTTGCTCTTGCTGTGCTTTATTTTCTTTATTAACTGGTAAGTGATGAAACGGCACATTGTGCCATTGTGCTAGCGCCTGACAATCTTGGTGGTTTGACGTGATTGCAACAATATTAACCGGTAATACACCCGCTTTCCATTTTGTTAGCAATGAGACTAAGCAATGGTCATCTTTTGAAACTGCAATGACCACATTAGGGAAATTGGCTTTTTCTCGCAATTGATAATTCATGTTCAAAGGTTTAGCTAGCAGTTCAATCGCTTGGCTGAACTCTTCAAAACTTACTGTTAGCTCACGATCATCAAATGCAATACGTGAAAAAAATGTATCGGTATAAGGATCACTGTATTGGCTAGTTTCAGTAATAAATGCGCCATGTTGGAATAAACTTTGGCTAACTTTTGCAAGCACACCTGAAGTATCTGGGCATTGCCAAGTTAAAATGTAGTGATGAGTGTTTGTCATATTGAAGAGTTTCTATGGTTATATGTGAGCAGTTTCACACTTTACGGCCAAATTGATAAATACTTTTGCGCTATATGTTAAGACTAATTTAAGCGGATGGGTTTTCATCGCTGAGTTTACTTTTATGTTGAATATAAAGTGCTTCAACTTTTTCTCTTGCCCAAGGGGTTTTTCTGAGAAATTTTAAGCTTGAGTTAATACTAGGATCATCGGTAAAACAACGGATTTTTATTTCTTTGCCAAGGTAAGTAAAACCAAAGTGTTCAACGAGTTGTGTGACGATAATTTTTAACGTTAACCCATGTAGAGGGTTGTAAGGTTGATGATCCATATTGTTTGGCCTTAGCTATTTTGTACACTATTCTACCATGGCGTGAGTTAATAGTTATAAGGCAAAAAACAAAAAACGACGCAATGCGCCGTTTTTATTATATTTAGACTAAACAATGTTTAACCTAGTTAATAATGAATTAACTAAAGTGAGCTGCTAATGCTTCGCTGCCACCAATATTTTTTCCATCGATAAATACTTGTGGAACTGTGTCAGCGTTAGTAATTGCTTTAAACATAGTTAAATTAACATCTTTGCCAACTTCTAATTCTTCAAATGTTAAACCTTTTTCAGTTAACAATGCCTTTGCTTTTTTACAGTATGGACAAGTTGGCTTGCTAAATACTGTGATGGCAGACGTTTGACATGCTGAAGGATTGATGTGCTTTAACATAGTGTCAGCGTCTGATACTTCAAACGGGTCGCCTGGTAAATCAGGTTCGATAAACATTTTTTCAATAATGCCATTTTTAACTAGCATTGCATAACGCCAGCTGCGTTTACCAAAACCAATGTCAGCTTTGTCTACAAGCATGCCCATAGCATCAGTAAATTGACCGTTGCCGTCAGGAATAAAGCTAATGTTGTCGGCATCTTGGTGCTCTGCCCATGCGTTCATTACGAATGTGTCGTTAACTGACATACAAATAATTTCATCAACGCCATTTTTAAATAACGTTGGTGCTAATTCGTTGTAGCGTGGTAAATGTGAAGATGAACACGTTGGTGTAAAAGCACCAGGTAATGAGAAAACCACAACAGTTTTATCATTAAAAATTTCATCACTAGTACGCGTTGTCCACTCGTCGTTTGCTCTTAATGTAAAAGTAACATTAGGGACTTTTTGTTGCTCTTTATTTTCTAACATAATGGCTCCGTTTATAGTTTATAAAATAGTAGTGTTGCTCGATATGCGGTTATTATCAAATATGATCGGTAATCAGTAAAGTGATTAATATTGTGCTTTGTGATTCATAAAAGCGATTAACTTAAGGTTTTAAGCATTTATTTTAAGGTAAAACTGCACGCTACGCTTATTGTGCTGGTTTATGCTTTATTAGCAAACTCAGTATTAATGGATTTGATTAACATTACCTACGTGAATTTACGGTTGCAGAACGAAATGGTTTCCTGTTTTATCAATGAAGTGGTAAATTATGGTTAATTAAGTTGTATATACAATTTCGAGAGGATTATATGTCTAATAGTTACACGTTAATTAAAGGCTCTGTACCTTTGCTTATTAGCATGCCGCATAACGGTGAAGCGATACCCAAAGATATTGCTGAGGTGATGACAGAAAAAGGACATGAAGTAGCCGATACTGACTGGTACATGGATCGTTTGTACGCTTTTGCTCAAAAACTGGGGGCTTATATATTAGTTCCTAAATTTAATCGCTATGTTATTGACTTAAACCGTGATCCTGACGGAGTTGATTTATATCCAGGTGCTAACAATACAGAACTTTGTCCGACCACCGCATTTGATTTATCACCTTTATATAAGAACGATTGTCAGCCTACTCCTGAGCAAATATCCGAACGTGTTGAACTTTATTGGCAACCGTATCATCAAGCTTTAGCGTCAACAATGCAGGAAATAAAAGCTCAATTTGGTCAAGCTATACTACTTGAAGCCCATTCTATTCGTTCACAAGTTCCGAGGTTTTTTCAAGGCCAATTACCCGATTTTAATTTTGGCAATGCTGACGGTAAAAGTTGTTCACCTGAGTTGATTTCTACCATAGCAGGTTTAGATTACGCCCCTTACACTATGGTTTGTAATGGTAGGTTTAAAGGGGGCTATATTACACGGGCCTTCGGTAAACCTGAGATTAATTATCACGCTATTCAATTAGAGCTGTCACAATTTACCTATATGAATGAGCAAGCTATGACCTACAACGAAACACTGGCAGTGCAGGTACAACCTAAACTTGAAACGCTGGTTAAAACCCTGATAGCTTTTGCGTCGGCTGAAAATGCTAATAAAAGTGTAACGAACTCATAAGGTGTAATAATGAAATTTTTTGCTAAAAAAATATTGTTAGCCGATGGCTGGGCAAATGAAAAAACGTTGACCATTGAGCAGGGCGTTATTACTGATATTGCCTCTGGCTATGTAGCTGGCGCTGAAAGAGCAAAAGGTGTTGTTATTCCTGGAATGGTGAACTGTCACTCGCATGCTTTTCAACGCGCTTTTGCTGGCTTTAGTGAGCAAGGTAGTGAAGGTAACGACAGCTTTTGGACTTGGCGAAATATTATGTATAAATTTTTGGGGCAATTAACCTCTAAAGATATACAAGTTATTGCAAGCCAGCTCTATATTGAAATGTTAAAAATGGGCTATACCCGCGTGGCTGAATTTCACTATCTTCATCACGAAATTGATGGACAAAATCATGAAAATTTAGCGTCGATGTCACAAGCTATATTTGATGCGGCGAAAGTGTCTGGTATTGGGTTAACTATTCTACCTGTATTGTATCGTTTTAGTGGCTTTGGCCCCCAAGCGGCTACCGAAGGACAAAAACGTTTTATTAATAGCGTTGAGCAATTTAACGAGTTAGTGAGTGATTGTTTTAAACTTGCTCAAGCACAACCTAATTGTAATGTGGGTATTGCGCCGCATTCTTTACGGGCGGTTGATAAAAGCTCATTACTAGCAGCGGTGAAGCATGTTCGTTCGCTCGATGCACAAGCACCCATCCATATCCATATTGCTGAGCAGAAAAAAGAAGTGGAAGACTGTTTAGCGCACTATGGTCAACGACCAGTGCAATGGTTACTCAACAATGCTGACCTAGATCAATATTGGTGTTTAATTCACGCAACACATATCGATGAGCAAGAACGACAAGGAATAATAGCCTCGAAAGCTATTGCAGGTATTTGTCCGACCACAGAGGCAAACTTAGGTGACGGGATATTCCCCACCGATGAATTTTTAAGAGAAAATGGCACTTTTGCTATTGGCTCAGATAGCCATATTTCAGTGAACCCAATTGAAGAACTACGTTGGCTTGAGTATGCACAACGTTTAAGTAAGCAACAGCGCGCTATGTTGGCAACGAGCGAACAAAAGTCGGTTGGACAAAATTTATGGCAAAAAGCCGCTATGGGTGGCGCGCAAAGTACCAATAGCAATACCGGAGCATTAGCGGTTGGTAAGCAGGCTGACTTGTTGGTACTAGATGATAGCCAATTACGTTTATTTGCTCACGACGATGTTCATCTACTCGACAGTATTATATTTGCTAGCCAACAAAATCCTGTGCAAGACGTGATGGTAAACGGGCAATTTGTTATTCGAGATAAAGAGCATGTGCAGGGGCAAGCAAGTGGTGACAGTTTTGCGCGTTTATTAGCGAAGCTGTCAGCTTAGATTAGTTTAATGCGTTTTTAGCTAGTAAGACGATCAGCGTATGCTCTGATCGTCTAAAACTATTGGTTATTATAATAAATTACTGTACTTGCTGATGGTATAACAAACTTTAACTAAATTATCGCGATGTAATTTTGGTGTTTGTTTCTTGGTTTTACAGTATTGCTCGTTAAATGTTTTTACTTTTTCACGACTGCTGGTCATTTCAGCAACAAATGCTTTTTCTTGGCTATTAAATTGGCCAAAATCTTTTGCTAAGTCTTGATATATTTTATCTGATTTCAAACGCACTTTAGTATCTGTTGCGTCTGAAAAATAACCTAGTACTGTTTGTTTTTGTTCGAATAACCAGTTATTAAGTTTTTCATTGGGATAATAATGAAAATATAATGCGCCAGCGACGATCAAGATCAATAATTTTTTCATACCTTGCCTTATAATTATATGTGCGTACAAATAACAAACTATTTTGTTGTTATTGAAGCAACCACACATAGCATTATCGATTTCTTAGACGAAATGTCATAATAATAGTTATAGAGTAATCAATTTTGTGCCTACAAAGCAATTTATTACAATTTATTGCTAATTTTTTGATAAGTATCGCTAGCTGATCCGTTATAATTAAATAGCCTTAACGTCATAAAGGAACCGCATTGAAAGCAAAAGATAAAAACATTCACGTTAGTCAGCAAATTCCGATTAAAAATGTTCAAATTCATCAGCCCGCTAAGCACGAGAACTATGCACCTCGTGATCAAATTTATGTTCGTAAAGTAAAAGGTGTATTTCAGCAACTGCGTAAAAAGATGAATTTTTTCTTTTTAGCATTATTTGCTGTTTTACCATGGTTGCAATATGACGGACACCAAGCCATTTTATTCGATATCAGTGAACAGCGTTTTACTTTGTGGAGTGTCACATTGTGGCCTCAAGATTTAACCTTACTCGCATGGCTTTTCATTCTCAGTGCATTCCTTTTGTTTTTTGTGACGACCTTTTTAGGGCGAGTGTGGTGTGGTTACCTTTGCCCTCAAACCGTATGGACTTTTATTTTTATTTGGTTTGAAGAAAAAATTGAAGGTACCGCTAATCAGCGTAAAAAGCTTGATAGCCAAGCAATGAACGTAAATAAGTTTTGGCGTAAAGCATTTAAACACTTTTGTTGGGGCTTCTTCTCTATTTTAACGGCGCTTACCTTTGCCGGCTATTTTGCGCCAATGCGTGAAGTGTTTGTGGACTTTTTTACCTTTAATGCCTCATTTGCTTTGGCAGCAACGGTATGGTTTTTTGCATTTTGTACATACGGTAATGCGGGCTGGATGCGTGAAATTATGTGTTTGCATATGTGTCCTTATGCTCGCTTTCAGTCAGCGATGTTTGATAAAGACACGTTAACCGTTTCTTACGATGCTAAACGTGGCGAAAATCGCGGGCCACGTACCCGCAAAGATGTACCAAAAGATGTTGGTTTAGGAGATTGCATAGATTGTAATTTATGTGTTCAGGTTTGTCCTACCGGTATTGATATTCGCAACGGCTTGCAATATGAGTGTATTAACTGTGGTGCCTGCGTTGATGCCTGTGATGATGTTATGGAGCGAATGCGTTATGACAAAGGTCTAATTCGCTACACTACAGAGCATGAACTTGAAGGGAAAAAGGTCCACCTTATTCGAGGGAAATTGATTGGTTACGCACTTGTATTGATTGTAATGACCAGCTTATTAGTGATAGAAATGGTGAACCGAGTGCCGGTATCACTCGATATTATTCGCGATAGAAACGAATTAGCTAAAGAGAACTTTAATGGTGACATTGAGAATGTTTATACTTTAAAAATTCTTAATAAATCTCAAAAAGATAATCGTTATCGCCTGTCAGTAAAAGGCATTAACAACACTAAATGGCACGGTGAACAAGAGGTGATAGTAAAGGCAGCAAAAGTGTATACGCTGCCGATTAGCCTTTCAGTAGACCCTTATGAACTTGAAGGTTATATGACAGATATAAGTTTTGTTATTGAATTAGTATCAGACACGGATGAGGTCAAGCTTGAACATGAAAGCCGCTTCTTTAATAAACGCTAATGTCAGTATTTGATTTTACGTCGCTATCACCTGATTTAATTCTTGATGGCCTAGAAAGTACTGGCTTAATTGTCGATAGCGGATTGCTGGCATTAAACAGTTATGAAAACCGTGTTTATCAATTTCATGATATTGATAAAACTAAATATGTGACTAAGTTCTACAGGCCGCAGCGGTGGAGTGAGGCTGAAATTAGAGAGGAGCATGAGTTTTCTTTTGAGTTAGATGAAAATGAATTACCTTTAGTGGCGCCAATGAAAATTGATGGTGAGTCTTTGTTTTCATATGAGGGTTATCATTTTGCTATCTTTCCATGTCGTGGAGGGCGTATTTTTGAGGTCGACAATTTAGACCAATTAGAATGGATGGGCCGATTTTTAGGACGCATTCATGCGGTTGCCGCTAAAAAGCCCTTTACTAAAAGACCAACATTTAACAGTGAAGAAATGTTGCAGCAAGCACAGTTGCTGATAGAGAAATCTAATTTTGTTCCTTCAGGATTAACATTGCCTTTCTTTACGATTTTAGAACAAGTGATTAAGGTTGCGAGTGAACAATACCAACCTAAATCACAGATTCGCCTGCACGGTGATTGTCATGCCGGTAATATCTTATGGACAGATAAAGGCCCGCACTTTGTCGACTTAGATGATTGTCGTATGGGGCCTGCAGTACAAGATATTTGGATGATGCTCAGTGGTGATCGACAACAGCAGTTATTGCAGTTAGATACTATACTGTCGGGCTACGATGAATTTCATAGCTTTGAGACCAATCAATTGCCTTTAATTGAATCATTGCGTACTATGCGAGTAGTTAATTATATGGCATGGCTATGTAAACGCTGGCAAGACCCTGCTTTTCCTCATAATTTTCCGTGGTTTAATACTGAGAAATATTGGGAACAACAAATTTTGATGCTTAAAGAGCAAATGTCAGCACTGCAGCAGCCTCCGTTAAGCTTACTCCCTTATTAGGTTGGCTTAGCACTATTATTTTATTTTTTAATGATTAGGAATTGTATTTTTATGAAAAAGTTAGTGAGCTTATTCGCTTTAATGTTATTACCAGTATTCGCATTCGCAGCAAACTATACTGAAGGCGAGCATTACACTAAGGTTAATGAAGAAGTTACCGCGAAGTCAGAAGTACGAGAGTTTTTCTCATTTTATTGTCCTCATTGTTTTCAATTTGAACCGTTTATGGCTAAGTTAAAAACAGCTATACCTGCAGATACTAAGTTCGAAATGAACCATGTTGACTTCTTACGTGCTGCTTCACCTAAAGTGCAACAAATGTTGACTAAAGCGGTTGTTGTTGCTCATCAAATGGGTGTAGAGAAAAAAGTTATTGGCGCAATGTTCAACTATATTCATGTGCAAAAAGCCGTATTTACTTCAGAAAAAGATATTCGCAATGTTTTCGTACTTAATGGTGCAGACGGCGAAAAATTCGATAAGTTAATGAAAAGCTTTGGTGTAGTAAGTAAAGCCAAAGCAATGAAAAAGCAGCAAGACTATTTTGCTAGTAAGGGTGCTTTGAAAGGTGTACCAGCAGTTATTGTTAACGGTAAGTACCGTGTTGATGCTCAAGGCCTTGACCGAAATAACTTTGAGCAAGATTACATCAATCTTGTAAATCACTTATTAACGTTAAAGTAAAATTTATAATGTGATGCAATAAAGAGGCTACGGCCTCTTTTTTATTGTCCGCTCACTTATTAATAGGTCGACATTTATGGCGTAGATCAAATGAACTACTTGGCCGACATAATGATACCAAGCTCTTACCAGACATAGAGTAAACAGCTAACAGGTGTTGTTATATCAAAGGTAGACGCTTGATATTTTTTCTATAAAAATAACCGCTGAGTAATAATGCCATAACGAGTAATACCAAGCTGAGCATAAGTTGCTGTTGACCATTAACCTGCAAGCCTGCGCCCATTAATGAAAATATTGTCATTTGTGGAATAAATCCTACTGCTGAACCGAAAATGAAAGGTGATATAGGTGTTCTTGCCGTTCCTGCCAACACATTCGTTAAGAAGTTTGACCCTGCTGGTATCAATCGAATAGTCAGCGCTTTAATAAAGGTGTGATGACTAAAAAAATAACTGACTTTTGCTAAAGGCTCTGGGTACTGTTGCTCAACCAAATTACTTAATAATTTACGCGCTAATAGCAATGTTATTAAGCAACCGACTATGGCAGAAATTGTCGCTAGCAATACGCCAAAGCCAGCACCAAATAAAAAGCCTGCACTTAATGCGGCAATTTGACGTGGCAAACCAATAGCTAAAGCAGGTGTCAGTAATAAGATAAAAGTTAACGCGCCTGTTAAGGTTTTTGGTATTAGCGCATTTAAATACAGCTGAATAGAAACGCCATAATCACCGAAAAACATTGTTGCTAAGGTAATGGCTAGCAATAAAGAAGCAACCGTTGTTAGTAAGGCTAACTTGAAGGTAGATTTATTTTTAATCACGCTTAATTATTCAATTTAAGTTATTTTAATGACCAGAAATTAGTGCTCTATTGTCGCACACAATATTTCGATAATAATTAAATGTTAATTTTTCTGTCGATGTTTTAAAAAATAAACAGCTAAACTACCTTGTGTTGAAATGATCATGTCGACTTAATCGTTAGCTACATGCTTTAAAATTTTTGCCTTCGCAGCATTGAATTCAGTTTCAGATAAATAACCTTGTTTTTTCATCATCACGAGTTTGTCTAAGTCTGCAACAAGTGTATTTTCTTCAGTAGCGTCGATTGAGCTTTTAGTTGTACTAGGTGCCTCATGAGTACTATCAATAAGACTGTTTATCGATAAATCAATATCTTGGGTCGCTTCTGTTGAGTTATCTTCAAAAACTTCACGTTCTATAGCTTTTACGGAAACTGACTTGTGTTCACTAGGCGAAACAACCTTTTCAGGTATCGGCTTAACTTTTATTTTCCGTTTAGTGGTTAGTGTTGGGTTGATATGCTGAGCCAATAGCCATTGCCAATCGATAGCTTTATCAATTACTTGTTGATATTTTAGCTTGGTATGGCGAATATTTCCTACGCGATAATAAAGACATATCATATAGTGCTGTTTTTGATCGTCGGTTAAACACAATTGAATTTTTCTGTGTTTGTCATTAATCATTTTTATACGGTGTTCACTACCAAATGCCGCTAAGACTAAGCTTTCTAATTCGTTTGAGAAAGCTTGTGTTGTATCGGCACTGATGGTTGAAATAACCTCATCGTTTAATAATATTTCACTACATATCAATGACGATATTGTTAAGTTCTTTTCAGGGCTCTTGTTATGTCGTTTATAAAGCGATATTGATTTAGTTGCCATATCGATTTCAAAGTTAGCCCATTGTTGTTGGAAAAAGCCTTGCTTCTTAGTGTTTGTGCTTCTGATATACCAATATGTGCCTGTTAAAATGAACACAAAGCAGAATAGTATCAGCAAGATACTTTGACTATTTGAACTACTCGGTAAATCTTGCTTTTTATCTACGTTATTAACAACTGCAGTAGGCTTTTTAATGCTATATAAACGTTGTTGACTATGCTCAAGCAGTAGTAGTTCGCCATTATGTTTTTGGTGTAAACTGAATTTAGATTGTTTATTGGTATTATAGTTGATGAGCTTATGCGAAATATTAGGCGTGTTTCCCGCATCATCAGTCGAATTTATGGTTAATGCTTGCAACTGCCAGTCATTTTCTTTCTCTTGCAAATGCAGGACTTTCCCCCACAACTTTTTTAAATCTCTGCCTTGATAAAGTAACGTTTTGTGCTTTGTATCCAATATAGGCAAGTGCTTTTTTATCTTTTCTTGTGGAATAGCTTCACGCCAGTCTTCACCTATTTTAGCTTCAATAAGCAAACTTGAATCAGGTTGGTTAAACTGTACAAGCAACCTATACGCACTTTGCTTTATCCAGTCAAAATGCTCAGTTTTCTGTCCTGCAATGAATATAATTTCATTTTGAATGTCAGCTGTTTTTGAGAAAGGGTTATTAGTTGGAACCGTATATTTTTGTAAACCGTATTTTTCAGGTTTTATCCGCAATATAGACCCTGCGTAAAGCGCTTCGTTTTTCAACGTTTCATTACGGGCAAGCGCAATAAAAAGTAAACCAAAATCATCATGCCAAGGTTCAATATAAGGATTGAAACTAAGTTGTTGAATGGGTTCATCAACTTCCATAATGGCAATTCGCATAACTTCATATTGTTGACTTACCAGAGGTTTTGTTCGAAAGTTGTCTACTTTCCAGCGAACTAAAACAGTATCGTAAAGCGAATTAACTTCAGCGTTAATAGAGGCTAACTTCGCGGTTGATGGTTTACTTGCCTCAGTATGAGCGGTGTAAAAAGTGTGGTAGCCATCTCGATCGCGATAATGGAAGTTGGGGTCTAAGGTAATTGCGGTTAAAGCGACAATATTAGGGTTTTTAAGCGCTAACTTTAGATCGAAAAATGCAGAGGAAGATACCTGGTTATTATGTATTTGATAAATTTTTCCCGCTTGTGTTGCGATGAAATAATGATCCTCATCACCTAAAACGGGTAGTACGGTTTGCCATTGGTCATTATTTAATGCCGCCTTATCAAGATTTGCTATTGTTGATAATTCCAATTCATTTATTGTTTGTACTTCAGCATTGGCGGTGAGATTAACAATAGCCAGTATTATGAAAAGAAAGCCTAATGTACCCTGCTTAAACCCGCTGCCTTTTTGCATAAATATAGTACATCCCTTGATGATTTATCATAGGCAGCTATTGTTTAATCTTTAGCAATTAAAACAGCTTGTTGGGCATCTATGAATTGATTTTTATTCTTATTATTAAGATAGCTTAATTTCCCGTCAACTACTATTTGATCATTTATTTTTCCATGCTCGGCCAAGTAAAGTGCTTGTTTGCCCCAAACATGTATTGGTCGCTGTATTGTCACCGTATGATATTTGTGAGTTATCGCTGAAAATATTTGTTGCTCAGACTCTACAATTACTTCTGTTAGATCTTTATTGTGCTCAGTAGTGAGTACGTTAATATCAGATATTATATTACCACTATAATGAATTTGGTTTATGGATTGAGCATAACCTTTTGGAAATGTTTGGGCATAGGTTGCGTGAATAATTTCACGATTATTTTTTTTACTATTAATTAAGTAACCTTGCACTAAAATAATATCACCCTTATCGGCGTGAATAAGTGCACGTTCAACAATGTCACCGATGACTTTTACCGTATGGTAACTCGTCCACTCTTTAAATTTATTATTGGCTTTATCAAACCACCGACTATGGGTAGCTAAGGTAAATTCTGCAAAAGCTACAACGGGATTGGCTTGATAACGAATGTCAGGCTTGTTTACTAAATTACCTAATAAGGTAACGGTACATAAATGATTTTGAGGTAATTCAGCTAACATAAGGCTACTTGTGATAATAGGAATAAGGTCGTCGACAGTTTATTCAGTGCAAAAGAATGACTATAGTATAAGCTGCTTGTTAATTTCAGTATCAAATAAATTTTTAATGAGAATAGCAAATTCTTTTATAAATACAGACTGCTCATTAGTTACTGGTTTGTTGATCACACCAGATAAAATTTCTTGTAAGTCATAAACTATAACATCAATTTCTCGAATGATGGTATTTCGTTGCTCAAAGGTTAAGTCTGGGTTTTGACTGCATAAAGCAATAATTTGCGCACCCATTTCAAGTTCAATAACTTCTAACACTGAGCTAGTGTTATTATTAATATTTGTGCTGTTTTCGAATAAGCTTAAATGAGCGGTTAAATATTCAATAATATGAATATAGCCCTCAGTGTCAGTAATCATTTTCGTTTCTATCATATTTTATTCTTACTATACTTTAAGGTAAATCATTAATACAAAACTGAAATATAAGTGAATGTTTTAAACATAGTATCTCATATAGGTAAGTGAAAATTGACACCTAATCTTAGCAAAGTATAGGTGTCCTGAAAAATTAAACCATTATGCAGCGTTGGTGCTCTCAAAAATTTTGTCAGCAGAAGCTGCAACAAAACCTGTGTATAGTTCACCGCTTGCCATTGGGTAGCGTTTGGCAAATTCATAAAAGCAGCTTGGAATAGCGACTGTTTTATCTGAAAATTCAACCATTACGTGGTCAGCCATCGTTGAAGATTGCTCAAGTTTAACTGCTTCATCACCTTTGATCTCACCACCTGTAGTGTTGAGCTTAAAACCACCGACTTTAACGGCGTCATTAACCGCTTCAATAGAGTCGTAATTGGCTAAATGATTTATGCTAACCGTAAAGTGGTTTGCGCGGTAGCCCCATGCAGCAACCCAAGCGGCATATTCACTTTCGCTGAGTAAATCTAAATATTCTTGATGACTAACTTTCCAGTGTGTACCTGAGTATAAAAAACTATCAACATTGATATCTGCTTGGTCTATACCAGCAACCATTTTTTTGATGATTTCTTGAACACGTGGAGAAAATTCTTCTACTAATAGCTCACTAATAAATACTTTAGGTAAACTTGTATCGGCATGCTCAAAGTGCTTAGCATATAACTTTTTAGCTTCGAAGTGGTATTCGCCACCTTCTGTGTAGCCTAAGTTAAGTAAATGTGCTGAAATTTTTTCGATATTAACTTTCGCAATATTAAAGGTGCGGTAAGCAACGTGATCGTTGATCAGGTCGTCCCCGTTGCTTAAAAGTTGATGTACTTTACCTGCCGACGGAGTAACTTCTAAATAGTTTTGCCAAATGTTGTTAAATAAATCTTTAACCGGTGTCATGTCAATTTCCTAAATACTTAAATAAAATGAGTGTCAATATCCCATGCAGGCTGAGTGATATGTAAGGCTATTTAGTCAATCTTTCAATGGAGCATTGAAGATATATTTGGGACAGCAAGTTGAACAACCACTCAGAACTGGTGGCTATATTTGATCGATATTTTTGAAAAAGCTGGGACGGATCCCAGCTTTTTTTAATGGGCAGTAATGTTTCATTTCGATGCGTTTTTACTGGTTATTTAATGGTTAAACCAGGGCTTAACGCAGCGGGTAATGATACTTTTACCGCTTCAACTGATGCTACAGGGTAAGCACAGTAATCAGCGGCATAAAATGCACTTGCTCTGTGGTTACCACTCGCGCCAATACCACCAAACGGTGCAGCACTACTAGCGCCAGTAATCGGCTTGTTCCAGTTTACAATGCCAGCACGAATACGACGGAAGAAGTGATTGTATAAGTCTTCGCTATCACTTAATAAGCCAGCCGATAAGCCGAATGAAGTATTATTTGCTTCATCGATCGCCGCGTCAAAATCAGTATAACGGTAAACTTTTAATAATGGACCAAAGTGTTCATCATCAGGCATTTCAGTAATATTTGTTACATCAATAATACCCGGAGAGATAAAACCTGTACCTTCTTCAAGGTGTTTCATCATAACAATTGATTCAGCGCCAAGGTCGAGTAGTTGTTGTTGTGCTGCAACTAAACCTAATGCGGCTTTTTCAGAAATCATTGAACCAATAAATGGTTGGTCTTCATCGTCAAAGTAGCCAATTTTGATGGCTTGTGTACTAGCAACAAGTTTAGCTAATATAGCATCGCCTTGTGGGCCTACTTCAATGAACAAGCGGCGAGCACAAGTACAACGTTGACCTGTCGTAATAAATGCCGATTGTAAAATGTCGTGTACTACGGCATCTATATCACTGACATCTTTGATCACTAATGGGTTATTACCGCCCATTTCAAGTGCTAAAATTTTACCCGGTTGACCACCAAATTGTTCGTGTAAAAAGTGACCTGTTGTTGAGCTGCCCGTAAAGAACAAACCGTCAATTTGTGGATGGTTTGCCAATGCTTTACCCGTTTCAACTTCACCTTGAACCATGTTGATAACGCCAGCAGGTAAGCCAGCTTTTAACCAGAGTTTTAAGGTTTCTTCAGCAACCATAGGCGTTAATTCGCTTGGCTTGAATACCACGGTATTACCAGCAATAAGTGCAGGAACAATATGACCGTTTGGTAAATGACCAGGGAAATTATAAGGGCCGTAAACGGCAACAACACCATGAGGCTTATGACGAATAAATGCTTTAGCACCTGGCATAGGGTTTTCAACAGTGCCAGTACGCTCTTCGTTTGCGCGAACAGATATTGCTATTTTACCGACCATAGCGCCCACTTCTGTACGAGTTTCCCAAAGTGGTTTGCCGGTTTCAAGTGCAATAGTGGTAGCAAATGCTTCTTTGTGTTCAGTTAATAGCTCAGCAAATTTAACCGCAATCGCAATACGATCTTCAATCGGCGTGTTAGACCATGTTTCAAAGGCTGCGCGCGCTGCCATAACTGCTTCGCCAACTTGTGCTGGAGAGGCTGTTTTACCTTGCCAAATTACTTGATTTTTAGCTGGGTTTTTTGAAAAAATTTCATGGCCTAAACCTGCTGTCCATTGACCATTAATAAGTTGTATATTGTGTGACATGTTTATTTCCTCTGTGCGTATAGCGCTCATGAGTGTAATTATGAGTAATGTTTATGGTTAGTTTGAAACTAGGCGCACCCAGTCTCCTTCGTTAACCATTAATGCCTCGGCAACTGCTTGTGTTATCACCACTTGATTAGCGGTATCACGCAGTAATATCGGGGCTTGAGTTGCTCTAAAATCTGCAACCTTGTCATTACAAATGATATATTTATTGTCTTTTGCAACTTCGCCAATGATAACTTGACACTTTTTGCTCTCACGTACTGTTTTAACTGATGCTGTTTGTGTTTCTACCGTTGGGCCGGCATCAAAAATATCAACATAGCCACGACGTGAGAAACCTTCAGCTTCGAGTAATCTTAACGCCGGTACAGTTTTTGGATGTACCTTGTTAATAACTCGTTGTGCTTCTGGGCTTAACAAGTTGACGTAAATTGGGTATTTAGGCATTAATTCAGCGATAAATTCTTTTTTACCAATACCTGTTAGATAGTCAGCCGTAGGGAAGTCGAGCGAGAAAAAGTGCTCTTCTAGCCATTTCCAAAATGGTGAAGCACCATCTTCGTCTGAAACCCCACGCATTTCTGCGATAACTGTTTCTGAAAAACGTTCGGTATGCTCTGCCATAAATAGAAAGCGAAAACGTGATAAAAAACGCCCGTTACGATTCTTACGATGACTTTCACTCAAAAATAAAGTGCAAATTTCAGAGGCACCTGTGTAGTCATTACATAACGATAATGTTTCAACAGTATTGTATATATTAAGCTCACGAGAGCTGTGCACAACTTTACCTAAGTGGTAATGATAAAATGCATCATCCAAACCAACAGCCGCTTCAATACCACTGGTGCCGACAACAGCACCTGTTTTGGTATCTTCCATCACAAACAGGTAACCTTCATTACCGGGTTCAGTAACCGTGCTTTTGAAAGAAACCTCAGCGTGAGCAATACGTTTTTTCAGTAGCTTTTCGTTGACCGGCAGTGATGTAAAACCGTGTCCTGACTCCACAGCAATACGATGCAGTGCATCATAATCACTACTTTGAATAGGGCGTATTATAATCATAGAAAACTCTCAATGAGACGCTCAAATACTATTATTGATCATAATATTTGAGCGCTATAATAATGGGTAACTTACTTAGTTAATTTAGCTACTGCTTTTTCAAAACGTGCTAAACCTTCAGCAATATCTTCATCAGGAATAACTAATGAAGGTGCAAAGCGTATAATGTTAGCACCGGCAACAAGTGTCATTACGCCTTCGTCCATCGCGGCATTTAAAAACTCTTTTGCTCTGCCTTGGTATGCGTCTGTTAAGACAGCACCAATTAATAAACCTTTACCACGAATTTCACTAAAGACATTATATTTTGCGTTAATGGCATTTAAACCTGCAACATAAAGCTTAGCTTTGGCTTTAACACCGTTTAATACTTCTGGAGTATTTACGGTATCAAATGCGGCTTCTGCAACAGCACAAGCTAATGGGTTACCACCGTATGTACTACCGTGTGTGCCAACTTTAAGGTGTTTGGCGATATCTGTTGTTGTGATCATCGCGCCGATTGGAAATCCACCACCTAGTGCTTTAGCCGTGGTTAAAATATCAGGTGTAACACCTAAGCCCATGTAAGCATATAATTCGCCTAAACGACCAACGCCTGTTTGAACTTCATCAAATACTAGTAGTGCGTTATGTTGGTTACAAAGTTCACGAACACCTTTGGCAAATTCATCCGTAGGTGAAACGATTCCGCCTTCGCCTTGAAGTGGCTCCATTACAACGGCACAAGTTTTGTCAGACATAAGCGCTTTTAAGCTGTCTAGGTTGTTGTATTCAGCGTGATCTATATCACCAGGCTTAGGACCAAAACCATCAGAATAAGCCGCTTGACCACCTACAGTAACGGTGAAGAATGTACGACCGTGGAAACCTTGTTTAAATGCAATGATTTGAGATTTTTCAACGCCATAGTTTTCAAGTGCCCAACGACGCGCTAGCTTTAAAGCGCCTTCGTTTGCTTCAGCGCCTGAGTTAGCAAAGTAAACTTTATCAGCAAAAGTATTATCCGTTAATTTTTTTGCTAAACGTAATGCCGGCTCGTTGGTCATCACGTTTGATAAATGCCAAATTTTATTAGCTTGTTCTGTTAATGCGCCAACTAAAGCTGGGTGACAATGTCCTAAACAGTTAACGGCAATACCACCGGCAAAATCGATAAACTCACGATCTTGTTGATCCCAAACACGCGAACCTAGACCGCGAACAGGTATAACAGCAGATGGTGAATAGTTTGGCACCATAACATCATCAAATAACTCACGATTTACTGGGAAGTGGTTAGACATTGTAAATTCCTTATATATTTAGGATATGTAATCAATAATTGTGTAATAGCTTTGTAATAGCCAATGCTAGCAAAACTAAATGCATTAACGAGTGATGCATTATTTAAATGCACAACAAATTAAAATAGGCACGGATTATGACAGAAAAAACAGACAGTGTCTTGTCAAAGTGCGCTGAAGCCCTTGTAAAATAAAGGGTGTTCCGTTTTTATTCATTTTTACTGCATAACTATATTTGCTGTGTTTTTACACTCTGTAGCTAGTTATTAGCGTTATATGTCACCTAAGCTGATCTGTAATTACTTATCGTGTTTCATAATTAATCAAAAATAATTTTTCGATTTGGGCATTTTTGGTAACGTTAATCGCTCATATTTGAAAAATAGCGGCAGAATAAAGGAGATAGCGCTTTATATTAACAATAAATAGTTATTAATAATGAGCTGATAGTGAAACAAATATTAATTAAAAATGAGTTTGATGTGATCGATATCACTTTTCTTTAATAAGGCAATATCAGTTTTTGTCAGTCGACCAGCCATTAATAAAGTTTTGGCTTCTTCAGCACTAATAAGGTCTTCTTTTGCCAAGCTTCTAAACGCAACATAGGCTTTGGCTTTGGTAACTAATTTTGCAATTGGACACATGTTCTTAGTTTCTGTCGCGTAAGCAAGATCAAATAAAGGCTCAGTAATTTGTAAGCGATCAAAGCGCATAAGCTCGACCATATCAGCCGCTACTTTACTGCTGCGCTCGAGTAATTGTTCAAGCAATAAATCTGGTGCGGTATCAAGTGTTTGCAATATATCATGTAGCTTTTTATCTTTATTCTCGTATGAAGCACGTAAATCTTTATTGTAAAGCTCGCTGTAAGTATCTAAAAATCCGCGTGTTACGGCTAATAAACCTAAATTGCTAAGCATGCCTGCGGTAAACGCGGTGAATTCATCTAAGCCTTCTTCTTTCGCTAATCGCTGAGAAGCAAGCGCAATAGATAGGCTATCGTTCCATAATTTGCGTTTCATTAATGGGTAAGGAGATGTGCTTGTTGGCAACCAATGCTTTAGCATAAATGTAGGCATAACCAATTTTAGGTTGTCTAACCCGACATAGCTTAAGGCTAAGCTCGGCTCAGTAACCTGTATGTCTGAGCGTTTTCGATATTGAGGTTTGTTGACTAAATTAATTAAGTCGTTACATAGCCAAGGGAGTGATTTAGCTAATGGCGTGATGCGATTAATACTGGCTGCTTTTACCGCTAATATTTCCATGATTGAAGGGGCGGCATCTTCAATTTTTAGTACGTTCGTGTAGAGATTTTCTTTGTTATCGAACACTTTGTTGACTTGAGTATTAACACGCTTAAAAAATTTATTTTTAACTTGTGCTTTAAAGTGTTCTGCACCGTGTGCTTGAATAATTTTGTTTTTGTTGGTTTCTTCTTCTACTGCTAGCAACTCACGTCGGCGATTAAATTGCTCACTGTTTTGATGCTTAGTCATATTAATTTTACCGTTTTTTTGATTGGCAAAATCTTTACTTATCGCAAGGCTTAGTACGCGACTGTAGATAGGGAGAACTAATTTGTTATTTTCAAATATTTGCATCAGAACTTCATTGTTAGTTTTTGTGAATAATCTAAAAATTCGAAGGTTAGTTAAGTTATCGACCTATTGGTGTATATCATTAGGCGAAATTTTATCATCTATTTGATCAGCGTATTGGTCAATAAAATTTTGCAATAATTGATGGCCTTGTTCTGTTAACACCGATTCTGGATGAAATTGCACACTCGCAATAGCTAATGTTTTGTGTCGTAAAGCCATTATTTCTTGTTGATTGTTTTCAGTTACCCAAGCGGTTATTTCTAGCACATCAGGTAAAGAATGTTTATCAACAATTAAGGAATGATATCGAGTAACTGTTAATGGCTGTTTTAACGCGCTAAATAACCCTTGTTCATTATGACTGATGAGACTAGTTTTTCCGTGCATTACTTTATTTGCTTTAATAACTTTAGCACCAAAGTGCTGGGCAATACATTGATGACCTAAGCAAACACCTAGTATGGCAATGCGGCCTTTAAATTTTTCGATGATTGCCAGTGACAAACCCGCCGTATTTGGATCACAAGGGCCAGGTGAAATCACAATATATTGTGGTGCCAATGACTCAATTTCAGCTAAGCTGATTTCATCATTTCGACAAACTTTGACATCTTGCCCTAGTGCCTGAAAATAATGTACTAAGTTAAACGTAAAAGAGTCGTAATTGTCGATCATTAATAACAAAAAAATACCTGCGTAAAACTGAATCGTAAACGGGCGTTATTCTAATCTTTTATTGGAAGCCATTCTACCTTTAGCTTAGTTTTGCCCGTAACCGCTCTATTTAAGGTCTTGATTTAGGTATTCATAAGAAATTAAAGGCAGAACTTTTGGTAAAATGCTTTTAATTGTTGCTGAGCTTGTTGGTTGCTAATAACAGTGAAAGATACTTTTTCGCCCGGGCGCATTTGGCTTAATCGAAATAAATCTGTTTGCATTACGGTGCCAAGTACTGGATAGCCGCCCATGGTTTGTCGCTCTTTCATTAATATGATGGGTTGTTCGTTGTCAGGAAACTGCACCATGCCAAAAGTTACAGGCATTGATAATAAACAACGGTTACGTAATGGCTCTGAAAGAATTTTTTCGTTGGCTAACTTAGCGGGTGATGTTTGTGAATGCACTACACTAAGCCGATATCCCATGCGGTTACTATCAGGTGAAATATGATATTCAGTGTTTAAAAATTGTTGTTGTTGCTTATGGCTCATTTGAGAAAATAACTTACTGGGCATAATGCGTAAAGTGAGATTTTTCTGCGCGTAAAATTGAGTCGGTGCTTTAGTTGGCTTGTTTGCTGCTAAGGCTTTATTTGTTTTTACTTCAGGCTGAGTTAATAACTTACTTTGTGCTGGAAAGTACAACTTACTGTTCATTGTTAACTTTTTAGCGGTAAAACCTAAGGCCATTTCATTGATGGTTTGAGAAAAGCTCCCTAACCAAGGTTGTTGTGCTTCTTGGCAGGTAAAGCCACCGAATACCGCTATATAAGTATACAAACCGGTTTTGGGCATAGCCAAATCAAGAATGTCGCCAGCTTGCAATAGATAGCATTGCCAGTGAGTAATCCGTACATTATTGATTTTAGCTTGGCAGTCCGCACCGGTTATCGCCAATATACAGGCTGCTTTGGCTTCAAAGCTTATTTGCCCAAGGGTAATTTCTATTGCGGCACAATGGCTTTGTTTATTTTCGTTTTTTACTTTAATGCCATTGGCTGATAACGCTTCGGCAATGATTTTATTCGCACTTAAAAATGCGAATTCATCGGCGGCGCCGCTAGCACTGAACCCTAAGTGTTGTGCATTAAGTCGACCAAGATCTTGAATGCTTGCCTGACCATTAATACTGATTACTTCAAGGTGATTTTGGCTCATGCTTTTACACCTTTTTGTAGCGCTATAAATTCAGCTTTAGTGATGGCATAAAATTTTACATTTTGTCCAACGTTTATGGTGGCATTAAATTGGCCATTTTTACTTTCATACATAGGCAGCGGCGTTTGGCCAATAATGTGCCAGCCGCCAGGGCTCTCTATCGGATAAATTGCACTTTGCTGTTCAGCAATAGCAACCGCACCTTGTGGTACTTTCAAACGAGGAGAGGATTTTCGCGGTAAATGTAAAGTTTGAGGTAAGCTCGCTAAATAACAAAAACCGGGGGTAAAACCCAAAGCAAACCCATGGTAGATATTAGCGCTATGTTGTTTAATAACGTCATCCATCGACATATTGCAACGTTGCGCTACCTCAGCTAAATCCCACTGTTGGTCAATGTCATAGTAAACCGGAATGTTGATGCAGTTTGTATTGTTATCTTTTTGCTCACCACTATTATCATGGTCTTCACTAATGGGATGATCTTTAACAATGGTTTTAATTTTGTTAATAAGTTGCGAGCTGTCAGTTAATAGTGGGTTGAAATAAACCATTAAACAATGATAACTCGCCACGGTTTCTATGATCAACGCGTCCAATTTCTGCACAAGAACTTTTTGCAATGCGATAATTTGGTTGTGTTGTGTTAGTGATATTTTGGCTTGCCAACTCAGTAATAAAGCGTTTTCGGCGACTATTTCAAAGGCAATAGTCTTGTTATCGCTGCCGTATTCGCTGTGGCTATTTTGTAGGTGATTCACTTTAGTCATACTTAGCCTTTGGCGACTGTTTGTGTATCAATGGTTGATCGCAAAGCTTTAATCATAGCCAAAGCATTGGGCGTATCACCATGAACACATAAAGCATCAATGTGAAGTTGTAGGGGTTTTTGGCTAACACTGAGTAAAGGCTGATGATTAAGTAGTGCTTGGCAGCGTTTAACAACTGCGTGATTATCACTTAAAACTGCGCCGGTTTCGGTGCGAGGCACTAACAAACCGTTATCTAAATAGGCGCGATCAGCAAAGGCTTCATAATAGAGCGCAATATGATGTTTTTTTGCTATGTGATCAAATTTCTCGCTGTCACTTACCGCTTGTATCATCAGTGATAAGGGTTTATTTCGGCTTTGATTTAACTGTGATATAGCGAAACAAATATCTTCAAATAAAACGGTGTTTTTCATCATGTCGTTATAGAGTGCGCCATGCGGTTTAACATAATCAAGTTCGGCATTTTCGACCGAGCAAAGTGCTTGCAAAGCCCCTACTTGATATTGCACATTAGCGATTAATTCACTACTCGATAATTGCATGGTCTTTCGGCCAAAGTTTTCTATATCGGGATAACTGGGGTGAGCGCCAATGATTACGTTATATTGCTTGGCAAGTTTAATGGTTTTTTTAATCGTCAGTGGATTAGAACCATGAAAACCACAAGCGATATTTGCCATATCAATCAATGGCATAATATCGGCATCGTTGTTCTCTTTAAACTCACCTAAATCACAGTTTAACTTCATTGTTTATGCCTTCTTTAATCTTCACTTATGTGACGACGTTGTCGTTGTGGATGACTAATAACAACATCGGTAAGTGGCGTACAACTGCAACTTAATACATAACCTTGCTGTTGCTCTTCGTCGGACAAACCATCTTGACAAATTTGCTCTACTTCACCTTGTTCTAGTTTTACTTTGCAACTACCGCACATACCGGCCCGACATGAATACGGTAGTATTAAGCCAGCGTCTTCACCTTGTTCAAGCAATGTTTGAATGTTATTGCCCGTAATAGTTTTATTAAAACTACTAAATGTTAGTACCGGTTTGCTTGTTTTTACGCTCAAGTTAGTCTCCTGGTTGGCTGAGGTCGTCGCCTCTTTATCTGAGGAATTGTTCGTTAGTTTGTTTTTAATGTTGAATATCGGGCTTGCTTGAGTGTTTAACACTTCAACTTTATCACCACATTTAATCTGACCCTGATTAAGCGCAACTAAATTTTGCCCAAATAAAATATCGCCATTAGCCAACTGACGGTAGTGTTTTAGTGTTTTTAAAGGCTCTTGCTGGGCATGCTTTTCAGCAGTTTCAGGATTAATGGTGGTAAAAATACAACGGGTGCAAGGTTTAGTTATTTCAAACTCTACTTCGCCAATACGAATATGTTGCCATGTATCTTCAGCGAATGCGTCACAGTTATTCACCACGATATTAGGTCTAAATTGTGCCATGGAAATAGGGTTGGTGTTGGGCTTATATTGATCATTTAAGCTATCAAGCGATGCTTGTGAAATCAGCAATAAAGGGTAGCCGTCTGCAAAGCCAACTTGACTGCTTTTATTTTTAACAAAACGCTGAGAGTCAGCGCCAAAAAAAAGTAACTGGCAAGGTTGATTGAGGTAGCGACTAAACCATTGATTAATATTATCACGACATTGTTGAGCATTAATGGTGTCTTGCCATATATTCACGGCAACATAATGTTGGCTAAGCTGGCGATAGTCAATCAACAAGGTTGGCATGTCAGGCGCAGTAATAATAATACCCGTTGAGGTTAAATTCGCCTGAATTAAACACAAACTTGGCTGCGTGCGTGCGGTGAAAAATTCACCTTGCTCGCTTGCAACCACAAAACGACGGTCAAAGGCTAAACCGTGCTCTTCAACCCAGCTGTTTGATAACTCAATACCCGCGCTAGACTTAATAGGATAAACATAGATATTTTGCAGAATAGCTTGGCTCATTAATTCTCTCTACAACTAATTAGGGTGATACCAATGAACTTAATAATGACAAGTAAGCCCTTCATATTTCGGTAAGTAATAATCCTCTTGATAGTGGGCAAAATGCATTGATTTTGCAATATGTATTTTTGCTAGATTAAGGTATATTGAGCCCATTGTGATTTAAACCTTAGCTCGAACTAGCATACGTTGTGTTAGAGCTAACAAAATGGGCTTTTATGCATCTTCATATATTAGGCATTTGCGGTACTTTTATGGGCGGTATTGCCGCCATTGCTAAACAAATGGGTTTTCGCGTTTCAGGCTGCGACGCCAATGTTTATCCGCCAATGAGCACTCAACTTGAACAACTGGGTATTGAATTAAAATCAGGGTATTTAGTTGAACACCTAGCGGATGAACCCGACTTAGTGATTGTGGGTAACGCCATGGCGCGCGGTAATCCTATGGTTGAATATATACTCGATCGAAAAATTGCATATACCTCTGGACCACAATGGTTATTAGATAATGTGTTGAAAGATCGCTGGGTACTGGCTGTTTCAGGTACGCACGGCAAAACCACAACTAGTTCGATGCTCACTTGGATACTGCAATATGCAGGTATGGAGCCGGGTTTTTTGATTGGTGGTGTTCCGCAAAACTTTGATTGTTCTGCTCGCTTAGGTAATGCGCCTTTTTTTGTTATCGAAGCTGATGAATACGACACGGCATTTTTTGATAAGCGCTCTAAATTTGTGCACTACCGTCCTAATACTTTAGTGATTAATAACATGGAATTTGACCATGCCGATATTTTTAATGATATCAGCGATATTCAACGTCAATTTCATCATCTTATACGTATGGTGCCGAGTAATGGTCTAGTGTTGTCACCTAAAAATGAGTTAGCTATTACTGAAACATTAGCCATGGGGTGTTGGACACCTACTGAATTTAGTGTTGACGAAGCACATAAATCCTCTGGTTGGCATGCTGAAAAATGTATCGCTGATGGCAGTGAGTTTATTGTGAGCTTTGAAGGTGTAAAGCAAGGGCAAGTTAAGTGGGCACTTATTGGCGACTTTAATATCGACAATGGTTTAATGGCTATTGCAGCGGCGCGTCATGCGGGCGTGACAACCGCTGTCGCTATTGAAGCACTCGCTAGTTTTGTTAACACCAAGCGCCGATTAGAGCTTAAAGGTGAAGTGAATCAGGTAAGAGTGTTTGACGATTTTGCTCATCATCCTACGGCTATTTCTAAAACGCTGGCAGGTTTACGGGCAAATGTTGGTCATAAACGTGTCATCGCGATTTTAGAACCAAGATCAAATACCATGAAATCAGGTGTGCATAAAGACACGCTAGCAAACTCACTGGCTGATGCGGATATGGTCTTTGTTTATCAAGGCGAGCAAGTACAATGGTCGGTTGAGGCATTAATTGCTGATTGTAAGCAACCTTGTTTTGTTGGTGAAAATATTGATCAAATGGTGAGCGATATTGTGGCAAAAACCACAAAAGGTGATACGTTAGTCGTGATGAGCAATGGCGGTTTTGGCGGTATTCATGAAAAACTGTTATCCGCGCTTTCTCAGTTATAATAACCAATAAAATAAAGATTCATAAGTGATCAATTCATTCATGTATTGAGTATAGATACAGTTAATTAACGTTACCCTTAAGGTGCATGTGTGCAAAATAAAGCAACCACAATTAATAATAGTAGTGAATTTAATCAGAAAATAACCTTAGCGATCACTGGAGCTTCAGGCTCGGCTTATGCGTTGCGATTATTAGAATGTTTAGTCGCGGCAAACTATCAAGTGTATTTACTGTGCTCAAGTGCTGCTCGTGTGGTTTTTGATACTGAAGTTGGTTTAAAACTACCAAGTTCGCCCGATGCTGCTAGTCAGTTTTTTACTGAAAGATTTAATGCGAAGCCTGAGCAAATTATTGTTTTTGGTAAAGAACAGTGGTTTTCTCCGGTAGCCTCAGGCTCTGCTGCGCCAAAAACTATGGTGGTTTGTCCTTGTTCTACCGGCACACTTGCTGCCATTAGCCAAGGTATGAGTGACAACCTGATTGAGCGCGCTGCTGATGTCGTGATTAAAGAACGTGGGCAATTAATTTTAGTGCCGCGTGAAACGCCTTTTTCAACCATACATTTACAAAACATGTTGTCGTTATCACAAATGGGCGTAACCATTATGCCTGCCTGTCCTGGTTTTTATCATCAGCCTGAGTCGATAAATGACCTGATTGATTTTATGGTGGGCCGAATGCTTGACCATTTAAATATTGAGCAGTCAATTATGCCGCGTTGGGGTTATCAGTCAGCCAAACAAAGTAAATAAAGTAAGTAAATAAAGCGCATACCAGATTTGCCTGGCAGGCTTATTAAACTGTTATAAATTTTATTGAAATGAGTATTACAGACCTATTGTATTCAATTGATATTAATAGGTCTGCGTAGTTAGCTTTAGCTATATTGTTATAAATTTATAATGCTAAATTAAGCCTTTAAAGTAGCGAGCTTTACGTAAAGGTTTAACTTAGCAGGGCATTATTCAGCGTTTGCTGTAGCTTTGCCTTTTGCTTTTAGAATTTTAATATCTACTCCATCAAGCAATAACATCACATCAGCCAACAACCTTTTAAGTTCAGTCACTTCAGTGGGGATGCTTTTCTTTATTTTTTGCACATAGGCTATAGCTTCACGATTTTGAATAACTTCTAATAAAATTTTGAGTGTTTCTGTATCGTTTGGGTCAATTTTGGGCAACTTTTTTTCACTGGCAGCATTGTAGAGGGCGTAGGTGGTAATTAAGTTTGCTTGTGCTTCTTCTAGTCTTTTCATAAAAATCAGTCCTTGTTTTTATTGTTATATAACCGCTACCTTTTAGCATGCAAATAGCAGGGAGTTGAGAACAGTTATAACGCTTATCTACCATACTGAAAAACATAAAAATTGTCTATTTTTTCTGCATAATATCGACAAAATAATAGCGATTAGCTTAGGTCTATGTAACAGGTGTTGAACGGCAAATAGCGACTATTTGTCGCATTCGACTTAAGTTTTTAAGAATGATGTGTTGTAGTAAGGTAATAACAATAATTTATATAGCTGATTAGGTTAAATATATGTCTAGATTTACTACTCGTATTACTTCACTTGCACTTAGCATTGCCCTGGTAACAGGTGTAACTCATCAAGCTTTTGCTGAAGAAAATACAGCAAAAACACCCGAAAAGGCCAAAACTGAAAAATGGTTAGTTAATAGCCCGCAAGGCAAATTTACCACTGCCAATATTGATGTTCGCCAAGGTACTTGGATGAATGTTGATATTAGCCCTGACGGAAAAACGTTAGCATTTGATTTACTTGGCGACATTTACACCTTACCCATTGAAGGTGGTGAAGCTACAGCGTTAATGACCGATATTGCTTGGCAAATGCAACCGCGCTTTAGTCCAGATGGTCAACACATTGCTTTTACTTCTGATGAAGATGGTGGTGATAATTTATGGATTATGAAAGCAGATGGTAGTGCTGGTAAAGCAGTTAGCTCGGAAACTTTCCGCTTATTAAATAGTCCTGCTTGGTCACCTGACGGCAATTATATTGTTGGTCGTAAACATTTTACAGGATCGCGTTCTTTAGGGGCCGGCGAAGTTTGGATGTACCACAAAACTGGTGGTAACGGCGTTATGTTAACAAAACGTCCAAATGAGCAGAAAGATTTAGGTGAACCTGCATTTTCTCATGACGGTAATTACGTGTACTTCTCACAAGATGCGACACCGGGGAAAACCTTTCATTACAGTAAAGATTCCGAGAAAGGCATTTATAAAATTAAGCGCTTAGATCTTGAATCAGGCGAGATTAAAGTGGTTATTTCAGGCAAAGGTGGAGCAATACGCCCTGTACCTTCACCTGATGGTAAATACTTAGCCTATATTAGCCGCGACGATTTCCAATCTAACTTGTACCTATACGACTTAAAAAGCGGTAAAGAAAGTCTTATTTTTGAAAACCTAGACCGTGATATGCAAGAAACGTGGGCGATACACGGTGTTTATCCAAATATGGCATGGTTGCCAAATAGTGCGGGCATGGTGTTTTGGTCAGGTGGAGAAATTAACAAACTCGACCTTAAAAGTAAGAAAACAACCGTTATTCCTTTTCACGTAAAAACCGAGAAAAAAATTCAAACGGCATTACGCTTTCAACAAGATATTGATCAAGACAATTTTGACGTAAAAATGTTACGTGATGTTGAAATATCACCTGATGGCAGCAAGGTGGTTTATGAATCAATGGGACATATTTATGTTCGTGGCATTGCTGATGGAAAAGCAAAAGGAAAAGCTAAACGCTTAACAAAACAAAAATCGCATTTTGAATTAAACCCTAGTTTTTCACGCGATGGCAGATCAATTGTTTACAGCACGTGGAATGATAAAAAACTTGGCGACATTCGCATCGTTTCATCACGCGGTGGTAAAGGTCGTGTGTTAACCGAGGAGCCTGGTAAGTATGTAGAGCCTAGCTTTTCGCCTGATGGAAAAAACGTGGTATTTCGCAAAGTTTCTGGCGGATATATTACTGACCCAACATGGGGCTTAAATCCAGGTGTATACACAGTTAATATTAAAAAAGGTACGCCTAAATTAATTACTGAATCAGGCGTGTTGCCACATTTTGGCGCTAAAAACGAGCGTATTTATGTTTTACGCAACGGTGAAACACCTCAGCTGTTCAAAGTAAGTTTAGATTCGACTTTAGGTGCTGAGAAGGAACAGGCTATCTATCAAGGTAAGTTTGCCACCGAATATAAAGTTTCACCAGATGGCAAGTACTTAGCTTTTGCTGAACGCTTTAAAGTGTTTGTAACGCCATTTGTTGAACGTGGCCAAGTGATTGATATTGGTCCAAAAGCGAAAAACTTACCGGTTGAACAATTGTCTGTACGTGCTGGCGAAGGCATAAACTGGAATGGTACATCTAATCAATTGTATTGGAGTTTAGGTCCTGACCTATACCAAGCAAACGTTGGTGGTTTATTTGATATAAAAAACAAAACAGAGCTTGCGAGTAGCGATGCTGAAAACACTGATGAACAGGCAAAAACGTCGTCAACACCTGCACCGGTTAAAACTTATTTAGGCTTTAAAGAAAAGGCGGATAAACCTTCGGGACGTGTTGCTTTTGTTGGTGGTAAAGTCATCACAATGGAAGGTGAGCAAATTATCGAAAATGGCGTTGTGGTTGTCGAAGGTAATAAAATTATTGCTGTCGGTAAAAATGGCGAAGTAGATATTCCTTCAAATGCGAAAGTGATTGATGTTACAGGTAAATCGATTATGCCAGGCTTAATTGATGCACATGCACATGGCCCACAAGGTAGCGATGAAATTATTCCTCAACAAAACTGGAAAAACTATGCGGGTTTAGCCTTAGGTGTAACAACGGTTCACGATCCGTCGAACGACACCACTGAATTTTTTGCTGCGAGTGAAATGCAAAAAGCAGGCGATATTGTAGGCCCACGCTTATTTTCTACCGGTAGTATTTTATACGGTGCAACCGCTGCTGGATATACTTCACATGTTGATAGTTTGGATGATGCTAAATTTCATATTGAACGTTTGAAAAAAGCCGGTGTGTTTAGTGTTAAAAGTTATAATCAACCTCGTCGTAATCAACGTCAACAAATGATACAAGCAGCACGTGAGGCTGAAATTCTAGTTGTACCTGAAGGTGGTTCATTACTTCAGCATAACTTATCGATGATTATTGATGGTCATACAACCTTAGAACACTCTATTTCTACTGCGAAAATTTATGACGATATTAAGCAATTATGGTCGCAATCTGAAATGGCCTACACGCCAACTATGGGTGTAGCATATGGTGGTATTTCAGGAGAACATTTCTGGTATGACACTACTGATGTTTGGAAACACCCGCGTTTGAGTAAGTATGTACCGAGTGAGTTTTTAGATCCGCGCTCAATGCGTCGTACTAAAGCGCCTCATCATCATTACAACCACATTAATGTTGCAAAAGTTGCCAAAGAGCTACAAGATTTAGGTGTTGTGGTTAACGCTGGCGGCCATGGTCAACGTGAAGGTTTAGCAATGCACTGGGAAATGTGGATGATGGCACAAGGTGGTATGACACCTTTAAATGCTATTCGAACTGCAACCATTGCACCAGCACATACCTTAGGTTTAGATAGCCAATTAGGTTCACTTAAAGTGGGTAAACTTGCCGATATTTTAGTGGTAGATGGCGATGTCAGCAAAGATATTCGTTTATCTGACCGTGTTGTTTATACGATGGTTAATGGCCGTTTGTATAATGCTGAAACCATGAATGAAGTGGGTAACTACGATAATAAGCGTGCTAAGTTTTACTTTGAAAAATAACCTTTCAACGTTGTTTTATTAAAGTATCTAGATAAAGCCCAGTATTTATTGGGCTTTATCTATTCTAGTTACATGTAAACCCCATTCCTTGAGCGTCATTAGTGTCTTTGGATTGCTGTTCCAGCATTGTCTTTATTAGCTATTTCATTGTTGAGTAAATTTTTGTGAGTACCAATATCATTTAAATGATTAACTTAATTAGGCTTTTAGTTATACTGAAATTATATAAAAAATAAAAACTTAGTTAAAGGGAACGAATATGGATAACAAAATATCAATTGGCATCAGTAGTTGCTTATTGGGCCATAAAGTACGATTTGACTCGGGTCATAAAAATAACTCTTATATAAATAATACCTTAAGTGAATATTTCGATTTTATTCCGTTTTGTCCAGAAGTGGAAATAGGCTTAGGTATTCCTCGTGAAACCATCCGTTTGGTTTTGCTAGATGATAAGGTACATTGCGTTGGCTCAAAAAATCCTGATTTAGATGTAACGGATCGACTTAAAGATTGTGCTGAAGAACAAAAAATATGGCAGCAAAACCTGAGCGGTTATATCTTGAAAAAAGATTCACCCAGTTGTGGTATGGAGCGCGTGCGCCTATACAAAGGTGATATGCCTGATCGAATTGGCGTGGGAATTTATGCTCAAAAGCTAATGGAAAACTATCCAAATTTACCGGTTGAAGAAGAAGGCCGGTTAGGTGATGCGATATTGCGTGAAAACTTTATTCAACGAGTGTTTATTTATGCGCGTTGGCAAAAGCTAGCTTTAGAAGGACTTTCATTACAAACACTGAACCGCTTTCATGCCCAGCATAAGTATATTTTTATGAGCCATAACCAAGCTATGGCTAAAGAGTTGGGGCACTGGCTAGCGCAAGCTCATGCTGAAGATCCGAGCGAAGTATTGCCGCAATACTTAACCAAAATGATGACCTTACTCAAATTAAGAGCGAGCCGTAAGGGTCACGTAAATACTTTGCATCACCTACAAGGCTATTTGAAAAACTTCATTAGCGCTGACGACAAAACTGAATTGGTTGATATTATTGACCAATACCGTAATGGTCTGTTGCCACTTATTGTGCCGATAACATTATTACGCCATCATTTTAGACGCTTTCCAAACGACTATATTACCGACTCTTATTATATGAAGCCTCACCCTAAAGAATTGATGTTATTAAATAGTTTATAAAAAACATACATGACAATATAAGTATTAAACTTGCTCAGGAAGAAGTGTTGAAAATAGAAGTTATTGAAAACCCAGCAACAGAGTTAATTGCATTTTTAGACGATAAAATTGCTGAATTTAACTGGGCGAATTGGGAAGTAAGTGAACGTAAAGCCATTGCTGTGAAGTTAAACGATGAAAATGGTGATGTTATTGCTGGCGCGGCAGGGCGAACATTTGGTGATTGGTTAATGATCAATACTTTATGGGTGTCAGAAACTCTGCGAGGCCAGCAAGTTGGCAGTAAAATATTACATGAAATGGAGCAAGCAGCACAGGCACGAGGTTGTAATAAAGCTTTACTGGATACGTTGAATTTTCAAGCGATGCCATTTTATGAAAAACATGGCTACCAAGTTCAATGGACACAGCAAGGTTACCCAAAAACTGGCTGCAGATATTACATGATGAAACAGCTTAGCTTATAAACATTGTGAAAAAGCGCTAGTTGATATTTACATTCGTTCATCGCACTTTTATCACAACAGGGTTAGATATCAGGGGCAGATAACAGTGCTGTACAAAAAGGAGAAGAGAATAACTCGACTCCTTTTTATCAATCAATATTAAGCGTTATTTAGTGACTGAAAGTTTTATATTTTAGTTTCTACCAGCCATGACACCACCGTCATGATCCCAAATAGCACCGGTCACCCAATCTGCTTTATTACTCAGTAAGAAACTAACACTGTTGGCGATGTCGTCAGCTTGACCAATTCTTCCAATTGGGTGAAAGGCATCTAAACCAGCTAGTGCAGTGTCAATATCTTTTGGCTCAATAAAAGAATGATATATAGGTGTTTTTACAACAGCAGGAGCCACGGCATTAACCCGAATATTAAATTCGGCTAATTCCATAGCCATATTCTGAGTTAATGAATGTAAACCTGCCTTCGCCATAGAGTAAGCTGAAGATGGGGTTGCCTTTATCGCTTGTTTAGCCCACATAGAACCAATATTTACAATTGCGCCAGACTGATACTTGATCATATTCTTGGCAACGGCTTGTGAGATGAAAAATGTTGCACGATTTAACTCCATATACTGATCGTATACCTCGTTATTATGTTCAAGAAAGCTAGTCGGTTTAAAATAACCAGCCGCGTTTACTAAGTAATTTATATGTCGAGGTAATGTGTTGATATATTTATTAAAATCATCTACTTGGATTTGGTTATATAAATCTACTGAATATGTTTCAATGCGGGTTAACGCAGAAAGCTCTTGTTTAACTGCATTAAGCTTGTCGCTGTCACGACCAACGATAATAAGCTCAATTCCTTGCGCGGCTAGCTGTTTTGCTGTTGCTAATCCCATTCCACTTGAACCACCGATAATAACGGCTAATGTGTTTTTCGAAATACTCATATTTTACTCCAAATTATTGTCTACAATTGCTAAAGTAGGAGCAGTTTAGCGAGCAATTTTACTTGTTGAAAAGTAGGCACAAATTAGTGGGGTAGGTACTTTTTGGTACATCTTTATGAATAATAATGAAAAAATAATTTCAAGAAAAACACCTCCTTTGGACAGCGCACGTATGGTTGAAACCATTTATGGGTGTAAATGGTCTTTAACGGTTTATCAATTATTGTCTAATGGAATTAATCGCCCAGGTGAAATGGTGCGTAATGTTGAAGGATTAACGACAAAAGTGTTAAATGTTTGTTTGAAGAAAAATATTGAATTTGGCATTTTAGAACGTTTGAGTTTTAATGAATTGCCGCCACGTGTCGAATACCATGTGACTACATTCGGAAAGAAATTTTTAACTATTACTGAGGCTTTAGAACAATTACAACGAGAAATTGATAATAACTAATGTATGGTAAGGTCGAGTTAAGCCCCTGTCTCTCTTAATATCATTACATTAAAAGTGGCTTGTTAGGTTTTAAAGCACATGATTGTTTATTTTAATCAACGTTTGTTTAACTAGGTTGTTCGGGGTTCGGACAACACGTGTGCTAATGGCGCTCATGTTTTGCATTTCCCTAGTCTAAATACTAAGGAATATGGATTGTAAAAAGAAGAAAGCATTCAATTTTAATAACCTGAAATAATACATGAGCTAGCAAATAAATACGTTAGCTGTTTATGATGAAATAATGAGCTTTAAGAGGATACTATGAACATAACCCGCATTAACGAATTTACTGCAGCAGCTGAAAAATCAGCCGAACTTTTTTCATTTTTACAAACCCTTGTGCCTTATATTTCAAGTGCTGAAGGCTGCATTTCATGTCAGCTTTTAAAGCATAATGAACACAGCGATCAGTTTATGATGATAGAGCGTTGGGTTGATATAGAAAGCCACCAACTTGCCATCACCAACTACCCACAAGATGAAATGCAAGCAGCGATGAGCTTGTTTGGTGCCGCGCCTAAGGGAAATTATTACAAGTAAGATAAAGCAGAAAAGTAGACGGTACTTTTTATGATATTGATCACGGGTTTTGGTCTAATGATGATGGCGTTAAGTTTGTTGATGATCATCAGTCCTCATGCTTTTTCAAAAGGTATTATTCGCTTTAGCCAGCTAACATACTTTCATATTTTTGAAATGATGAGTCGGCTATTTTTTGGTGTGGTTTTTGTTTATTACTCACCACTAACATTGGCACCTACTATCAATGTAGTGTTGGGATACTTGATGTTAATTGCTGCCGCCGTTTTATGTGTTGTGGGCGCAAAAAAACATCGAACATTTGCGCTGTGGTCGGCGACAACGTTTAGATCTACATTTAGATTCTTTGGTCTATTCTCTTTAATTTTCGGTGGTTATATAGTTTACACATCGATATAAGTATTACTTAATTCGTTAGTGTTTTTTATTTATTCAATGGTATTTAACATGTTAAAAGTTCTTTGGTTAACGCTTTATTTTATTGTTTTGATTTGGTCGGGTATAGGACCGAAAGATCAATTTACGTGGTTTCTAGAAGTATTACCGGCCATTATTGGCTTGGTGTTAATGGTCATAAGTTTCAAAAACTTTGCGTTAACACGTTTACTTTATAATTTTATTTTACTGCATTGTATCGTCTTAATGGTGGGCGGACACTACACCTATGCGGAAGTGCCGTTATTCGATACCATTGCTAATTGGATGGGATCTGAGCGTAATAATTACGATAAAATTGGTCATTTCTTCCAAGGTTTTGTACCTGCTTTACTGGCGCGTGAAATTCTTATCCGCAAAGACGTTGTTAATGGTAGGGCTTGGTTAAATGTGATTATTGTTGCTATTTGTTTAGCTTTTAGCGCATTTTATGAATTAATAGAGTGGTGGGTGGCCGTTGCTTCAGGCGAAAATGCGGAAGCATTTCTAGGTACACAAGGTTATATTTGGGATACACAATCAGATATGGCATTAGCATTAGTTGGCGCGATTATGTCACTTATCTTACTCGCTAAATATCATGATCGACAACTCGCTAAATTAGTCGTCAACAGTCAACATTAAAGGGTAAATATGAAATTTAAATTATTATTTCTTATCATCATTGTGTTTACTCTTGCTGCTTGTAGTTCTTTTTCTGTCAGTAACCAAGGTGCAAAAGTCACAGTGGGTAACAAAGCTAAGCAACCCGATGTTATTGTAAACGGACAAATTAACGCCACTGATAAACCCTAAAGCTTACAATAAGCTTTAGGGTCTTATTGGCTGCTATGCAAGTAAGCTTTGCACTGCGGCTTTCAATTTTAAATCTAACTCAGTATTGGTTAATGAAGCTTTATCGGCATCAAAGTTGTCGAAAAAGCTAGGCACAGATAACGAAGCTTTTACTTCCCCAGAAAAATAAGGGGCTGATCCTGTAGCTGCGGCTAACACCGTTACTGCGCCGCCTGCGCCCGGTGAAGTGGCCAGTAATAACATTGGCTTACTTTGGAAAAGTTTTTGATTGATGCGTGAAGTCCAGTCAAATAAGTTTTTATAGGCTGCACTGTAACTACCATTATGTTCAGCAAAAGAAATAATAATGGCATCACTCTCCCCAAGTTTGTTAAAAAAGGCTTTTGCCGCTTCAGGATGGCCTAATTCAGCTTCTTTATCTTGACTAAAAAGGGGGAGTTCATAATCATTTAAATCGAGTACTTCTACTTCAATACTTGGGTTGATTTCAGTCGCTAAGCGCCCGGCATACTTAGCAAGTTGCTTATTGATTGATTTACTACTGGTACTGGCACCAAATGCGACTATTTTCATATTTATACCTTTGTTTGTTGTATTTTTTACTGCTTTTAATAACATTACTCTACAGTGTGACAAAAGTTAGGTAAAATAGCTTTAATCAAATGTAGAACACACCATTATTTACCGATCTTATTTAGGATAGCCAGTGTCAAGTTACGAAAAACGTCTCAACAAATATATTAGCGACTCGGGTTATTGTTCGCGCCGATTTGCCGATAAGTTAATCGAAAATAATCGTGTGACCATTAATGGCAAGATTCCAGAGCTAGGCACTAAAGTTGTGTCGGGCGATAAAGTTTGTGTTGACGGTAATGAGATTAAAGCCAGTGCTAGTAACCATACTGACCGTGTTTATATTGCTTATAACAAGCCGGTTGGCATTACCTGTACTACTGAACGTCATGTTAAAGGTAATATTATTGATGCGATTGGTCATACTAAACGTATATTTCCTATTGGCCGCTTAGATAAACCTTCAGAAGGGTTAATATTCCTCACCAGTGACGGCGATATTGTTAATAAAATATTGCGTGCTGAAAACGCTCACGACAAAGAATATATCGTAAAAGTAGATAAGCCAATCAGCGAACGGTTTATTGAACGTATGTCCAAAGGTGTGCCAATTTTAGGTACCATTACCAAACCTTGTAAGGTTAAACCAGAGAGTAAATTTGTTTTTCGTATCATTTTGACGCAAGGACTAAATCGACAAATTCGTCGCATGTGTGAATATCTTGATTATGAAGTGATTGAGTTAAAGCGTTCACGCATTATGAAAGTTGAACTTGGTCAATTGCGTCCAGGAGAATGGCGAGATTTAACCGTAAGTGAAATGGCTGAAATCAATACTGCGGTAGCTGGATCTCGTAAAACTGCGCTTGATGATGATTTTATTGAAAAAGAAATTAATGCGGATGATTTTAACGAAGCAGAAGCAGAAGTGAATGATACAGCAGTAAAGGTAGATATTGCCGACATTAAACACGACAGTAAAAGCATCGTGTCTAAATCACCGGCTTCTTCACGTACCTTAACGCGTATTGATGTCAAAAAACCAGCAGCAACATCAACGGGCAAAAAACGCTTAAGCTTAAAAAAGAAAAATTAACTTTGTGGTTAGTAAAAACGAGAAACGGTAACTAAATCTATGCATGTTCCTGAAAAATGGCAGTTAGAGAAGCAAGCTGATATTTTTGCTTTTATTGAAAAGCATAGCTTTGCCACAATCGTTTCACCGTCATTGCAGTCGACCCATGTCCCGTTAATGTTAGATCGAGAAAACCATTGCTTAATTGGCCACTTTGCACGTATTAATCCACATTGGCGCGAACTAAGTGAGGATATATCTCAGCAACATCTAGTGATATTTCATGGCCCACATGGATACATTTCTCCAACTTGGTATAACAATAAACCTGCGGTACCTACTTGGAACTATGCGGCCATTCATATTAAAGGCTGCGCTGAAATATTAACGGCAGACTCGACAACACATGCACTTGAATTACTTATGCAAAAGTTCGAACCTGAACTGTTAGTTGACCGAGATGTGGTGAGTGCCGAGTATCAAGAAAAATTATCTCGAGGTATTGTTGGTTTTAAAATTTCAATTGAAGTTATTGAGGCTAAAGCTAAGCTAGGTCAACATCGGTCGATTGAAGATCAACAAGGCGTAACTGCCGCATTGAGTAAATCCCCATCCGCTGAGCATCAAGCGCTAGTGAATTACATGCATGAATTAAAGCTGGGTATAGGCAACAAGGTATAGGCTAAGTTGTTGCCTATACCTTGTTAATTTGACATGTATTACATCACTGTTTTAACGCTTACTTTAAATTCAATAAGTTTGCAGGTGAATACTGGTCGGTTAATATGGGTGAATTTTTTGGCCAGTCTTGTGTGGTTGCCGTTGAAGTCATTTGGCGGCTAATTTCTGTAATATCGACATTAAAGGGTAATAACTTATCGTTAAGCGCTAATGCTCGCGCTGCTATCACTTCATTACTCGGCAAGGGTTTCGCACTCGCTAATATAATGCGATTACTGTTGTTATTATTTCTCACATTGAAAAAATCACCAAAAACAGATTTATAAGTCGCCGACTCATAATTATATAAGTCACTTACCGAGAATGTGTTTGCTGCTAATACCCCGTTGGCACTGAGTAAGTTCTTAGCTTCTTGTAAAAACTCTTGTGTCATTAAATGTTCAGGTATGTAGTCACCGTTAAACGCGTCGAGAATTATCCAATCATATTGTTGTTTTTTTATTGATTCACGCTTTACAAAAATACGCCCGTCTTGTGCTATCGCGGTAATGTGGTCGTTTTCGAAAAATGTAAAGTAGTTACGCGCAACTTTAATCACGGCGGGATCTATTTCTACATTAGTAATCGTGGCCTTAGGGTATATTTGGTGTAAAGCGTTCGACATTGTGCCGCCACCTAAACCAATAATTAATATACGCTCAGGGTTAGGGTTTAGTAATAAGCTTGAAAATAGCATTTTGGTATAATTAAAAACTAAGCGTTGTGGGTCATCAACCAACATGCAGCTTTGTTGAGTTTTCGAGCTTTTCACATTAAATTTTAAGCAGCGTAAGCCCTTGCTTTCTTCCACCAATATGTTCCGGTATAACGAGCGTTCACTGTGGATAGTTTTGGCGATTGCTTGCGTACTTAATATTGAGCCAATGAGTAAACCACTGATAATAAGTGTAAAAAAAAATTTATTCATGTGCTGTCCCTTGCTGATGAAGCGCGTTGTTATTGTGACTTTGTTTTTGTTGATTAATACGATTAAATATCATGGCACTTACACCAAGAAATATCAGTACGGCACTACATACCATAATAATATCGTTAACCTCGAACAGTAAAACCAAATAGAAAGAAGTAATTATAGTCCCTAATGCGCTGCCCAGTGTTGATACAAAGTAGAGAAACCCCGCCACTTGACCACTTTTATCTTTATCAGTAACTAGCAAACGCACTGAGTAAGGTGAAATCATACCGAGTATCACTGTAGGGATAAAAAATAAGGCCATTGACGCTAATAACGAACCATATCGCGTATCTTCAATAGCTAGAAATATAGCTTCCATTAACCATTGCGAAGAAAAAGCGACGGGTAAAATGGTGATACCAGCACAAATAAAAATTAACCCGTAACGATTTAAAGATGCATTTTTTGTCGATAGCTTCCCACCGGCTAAGTAACCAAAAGATAAACTCAGCATAAATACGGTAATGATACTGCCCCAAATATGGACACTACTGCCAAAAAATGGCGCTAAAATCCTGCCGCCTAATAGCTCAATGCTCATGATGCAAAAGCCACTACTAAAGGCCAATAAATAGATTAAAGGGTTCTGCCAAGGCGAATTATTGTTATTTATTATATTCATTTACTTACTGCTTAAGTTTCCGTTTTAATTCGATGAGTTATCTTATACCAATTGAATTAAGAAAGTGAGCAATTATAAGTGATAAAAACTATTCAATTGCATGGTGTTCTGTTGATGCTTAATTGCAGAAAAGTCAGTTCATCAATCTAAGCAATAGGCGTTAAAGCTACTTTAGATTTCTCGCTTAATTACTAGGATTATTTACCGTGACAGTTTACTGAGACTATCAATTATCAGCAGCACTAAACTTAACTTATGTAAAAATGAACACAATAAAAAGGCTTGTTAAAAAACAAGCCTTTAGAGAAGCATCAAGGAGAAATTTGATGGGATTATTACACTATCAACAGCTTACTTAGATGACTTGTTTTTAGCTAGTAATGGCTTTAAGAATCTCGCGGTATTCGAGCCTTTATGTTTAGCCACTTGCTCTGGTGTACCTGTAACTAATATTTCACCACCACCGCCACCACCTTCTGGACCTAAATCTACAATCCAGTCAGCTGTTTTTATCACGTCTAAATTATGCTCAATGACCACTATGGTATTACCATGGTCACGCAAGCGATGGATAACTTGTAGTAATTGTTTAATATCGTGAAAATGTAAACCAGTGGTTGGCTCATCCAAAATATATAAAGTTTTACCGGTATCTCGTTTTGATAACTCTTTAGCCAATTTAATACGTTGTGCTTCACCACCTGACAAGGTGGTTGCTGATTGTCCAAGCTTGATATAACTTAAACCAACATCCATTAAAGTTTGCAGCTTACGTTTTACCGCTGGAATAGGGGCGAAAAATTCAAAGGCATCTTCAATGGTCATATCTAGCACTTCATGAATGCTTTTACCTTTGTATTTTACTTCTAAAGTTTCACGGTTATAGCGTTTACTTTTACAAACGTCACAAGGTACATAAACATCAGGTAAAAAGTGCATTTCAACTTTAATTAATCCGTCGCCTTGGCAAGCCTCACAGCGCCCGCCTTTAACGTTAAAACTAAAACGCCCAGGTTTATAACCACGTGAACGAGACTCTTGTGTGGCAGCAAAAATGTCACGAATAGCCGTAAAAATCCCAGTATAAGTTGCAGGATTAGAACGCGGTGTTCTGCCAATAGGACTTTGATCAATATCGATAACTTTGTCGAGTAAATCTAAGCCAATAATTTCTTTGTGAGGAGCAGGCTCTTGCGTTGTAGCGCCATTTAACTCAATGTGCGCCAACTTATACAAGGTGTCGTTAATCAGGGTTGATTTACCTGAACCAGAAACGCCAGTAACACAGGTCATTAAGCCATTAGGAATAATTAAATCAACATTTTTTAAGTTATTGCCTGTTGCGCCTTTTAATTCAACGACATTATTTTTGTCAAAAGGAACTCTGTTTTTAGGTATGGCAATGCTTTCTCTACCTGACAAGTACTGGCCAGTAAGTGATTCTTCACACGCTAAAATGTCATCTACTTTACCTTCAGCAATAATATGACCGCCATGTACACCGGCGCCAGGGCCAATATCAATAACGTAATCTGCGGCGCGAATGGCATCTTCATCATGTTCAACCACGATAACCGTGTTGCCTAAATCACGTAAATGAATCAAGGTTTCTAACAAGCGTTCATTGTCACGTTGATGTAAACCAATTGACGGCTCATCTAAAACATACATGACGCCCACTAGACCAGCGCCAATTTGGCTAGCCAAACGAATACGTTGTGCTTCGCCACCTGACAAGGTCCCTGCAGCGCGTGACAAGTTAAGATAATTTAAACCTACGTTAACCAAGAAGCCTAGTCGGTCACATACTTCTTTAAGAATTTTTTCGGCTATTTGCCCTTTTTGACCAGTGAGCTCTAGCCCTTGGAAAAAAGCTAAGGCATCAGAAATAGCGTATTCAGCCACTTCAGGTAAGGGCGTATCACCAACAAAAACATTACGTGCTTCTAGACGTAAACGACTACCGTTACAGTCAGGACAATGTTGGCTATTAAGATATTTAGATAATTCTTCACGAACCGCATTTGACTCTGTTTCGCGATAACGGCGATCCATGTTATTTAAAATACCTTCAAACGGGTGCTTGCGAATAACTATGTCACCTCGATCGTTCATGTATTTAAATTCTATTTCTTGCTTACCACTGCCTTTTAAAATCAGCTGCTGAATTTTTTTGTCTAACTCACTAAAGGCTAAATCTAAGGAGAAATGGTAGTGATCAGCCAAGGCTTGCAACATTTGAAAATAATAGAAATTACGTTTATCCCAACCACGAATAGCACCACCGGCTAAGCTTAATTCTGGGCTAGTAATAATTCGACTTTCATCAAAAAACTGCTGATTACCTAATCCATCACAAGTTTGACATGCACCAGCTGGATTGTTGAATGAAAATAAACGCGGCTCTAATTCCTGCATGCTATAGCCACATTTAGAACAAGCAAAGTTAGCGGAGAAAACTAATTCTTCTTTCTTTGGCTCATCCATAAACGCGACTTTTACTGTGCCAGAGGTTAGTGAAAGGGCCGTTTCAAAAGATTCAGAAAGGCGTAATTGAATGTCTTCACGCACTTTAAGGCGGTCAACAACAACTTCAATGGTGTGCTTTTTGTGTAACTCTAAAGTGGGTGGATCTGAAAGGTCGCACACTTCACCGTCGATGCGTGCACGGATATAGCCTTGTGCGGCTAGGTTATCTAATAATTTAACATGCTCACCTTTGCGATCTTGTAAAACGGGAGCAAGCACCATGACTTTGGTGCCTTCTTCTAGCGCTAAAACGCGATCAACCATTTGAGAAATGGTTTGTGCAGCCAAAGGTAAATGATGATCTGGACATCGCGGTTCACCAACACGTGCATAAAGTAAGCGTAAATAATCATATATTTCGGTGATAGTACCCACCGTTGAACGCGGGTTATGCGACGTTGATTTTTGCTCAATTGAAATAGCAGGAGATAAACCTTCGATGTGATCAACATCGGGTTTTTCCATTAAAGATAAAAACTGGCGAGCATATGCAGATAGTGATTCTACGTAGCGTCTTTGCCCTTCGGCGTATAAAGTATCAAAGGCTAATGAAGATTTACCTGAGCCAGAAAGACCCGTGATAACAACTAGTTTATCTCGAGGAATATCTACATTAATATTTTTCAAGTTATGAGTGCGAGCACCCCTGACTTCAATTTTCTTCATAGTGACTGTTTGACCAATTTAGCGCCCGGGGTTTGTCATACGAAACTACCGTATACAAAGATCAGACTGGATATACATTATCTTATGCCTCAGTAACATTTTACATAATGATTAACGATAAAATACGCGCTAAACTAAGTTGTTTTTATCTTTAATTATACGAAACGCAGCATTGTTCTGAACATAAAGTTGGAACCAAATATTATCGCACAATTTTTAGTCCAAATTCATCTTAAATCTCTGTTTTTGTTCATTCGATTGCCGTGTTAATATGTGCGCGTTTATATCTTCCCTTCAAAATTAGAGTTTAAGTTTCATGAGCGTATCCGGTTTAAATAGTATCGAGAAGAAAGCCGCTTTATCGTTGGCGTCAGTGTTTGGCTTAAGGATGCTGGGCTTGTTTATGATCTTGCCAATTTTTGCCATTTACGGTGAGCAACTTATTGGCTATAGCCCTATTTGGCTTGGGTTAGCGATTGGTGCTTATGGCCTAACTCAGGCCTTGTTGCAAATACCGATGGGGATTTTATCAGACAAATTTGGTCGTAAGCCGGTTATTTTAGGTGGTTTAGTTGTTTTCTTACTGGGTAGTGTGGTCGCTGCCATGTCAGACACTATTTATGGGGTAGTATTGGGCCGTGCTTTACAAGGCACGGGTGCAATAGCGAGTGCAATACTTGCTTTAGCGGCGGATTTAAGTCGTGAAGAACAGCGCCCCAAAGTAATGGCCACTATCGGTATGTTTATTGGTCTTTCTTTTACTATCGCGATGATAATTGGCCCGATAGTCGCACAAGCGTTTGGATTGAGTGGCTTGTTTTGGTTTATCGCGATACTAACGATATTTGCCATGCTAACTATTCAATTTATTGTCCCTAACTCTGTTAACACAGCGCCTAAAGGCGATAATGTTGCACTGCCATCAAAGTTGGGCAGTTTAATTCGTGACGGACAACTATCTCGCTTAAACTGGGGAGTCTTCATTTTACATATGGCGCTAACGGCGTGTTTTGTTACTTTACCTAAGCAATTTGTTGCCAATGGTCTAGCGCTAGAGCAGCATTGGCAGCTTTATTTACCCACATTAATTGGCTCATTTTTCTTGATGGTGCCATTTATGATCATCGGATTGAAAAAGCAAAAAGAAACGCAAATGTTCAGTGCTGCAGTGGCTTTGTTAACACTCGCTTTATTATTACTTTGGTACCTACCCACTAACATAACTACTTTGATTATACTGGTAATGATGTTTTTTACCGCCTTCAATTATTTAGAAGCAACCATGCCGTCAATATTATCGCGCATTGCGCCTGCAGGTGTTAAAGGCAGTGTGATGGGTATTTACTCAAGCAGCCAATTCTTAGGCGCTTTTGCCGGTGGTATTTTAGGCGGTTTTATTGCTGGCGAATTTGGCGAGCAAACAATTTTTCTGGTCACGGGTTTATTTTCCTTAGTTTGGTTGTTTTTAACCTTGGGCATGAAACCATTGAAAAAATCTAAAGCTTATAGCTTTTCAACCAACATTAATAACGATGAACAAGCGCATGAAGTGGCGCAAAAATTGAGTGAAATGCCTGGCGTAATTGAAGTGACAATCATGCATGACGAAGCAGTTGCTTATTTAAAAGTGGATGATAAAACAGTCGATATTCTTAGTATAAAAGCCTTACTTAATGAATAACTAAACGCTTAATCACTGCCTTACTAAGAAGGGCTTTAGTTTGCTTAAATAACCGATGTGATGAAATCTACAATACGCTTTTCGGTTATTTTTATATTTATTTCATCATCAAGCTGTTTATTCATCATCGCTTTACCCAAAGGAGACTCTGGGGTAATAACAACCATGTTAATCGTGTTGTCTTGTACGGTTAATTTACAGCGATACCCACCCGCCACAGGCGCAAGAAAAAACCACTGCTGTTTATCAATATCTTTTTCTAACTGTACAACAGAGCCAATGTTTATTTTCAACTTGGTTGTTAATGCTTCAGGAGGAATACTTTGTAAGCGCTTAATGGCGTATTTTATTTCATCCACACGTCTTGACTGGCCTTCCGCCAAATAACTTTGCTCTATGGCTAACGTGTCATATTGCGTTTCAGCTACGGACTGATCATCGGTAGCTGCTTTGTGGGCATTATTTGCAGCAATTAAGGTTAGCGACAATTCTTTTTTCAACTGTGCTGTGATTTGCTCAATGATGATTGTTTTGTCGATATTAATATTGCTTCCCCTGTTAAAGCCGCTAATGACTCAAGCGCAGCATACGGAGATTATAAAGAAAGTAAACCCGTGCTTTTGAGCGCCCATAACTTTGGTCATTATTTTCCTCATCACTTTGCTTATAATTTTACTTATAACAACGCCAATCTGACAGGTGTCAAAATAAAGCTTGAATTTTACCTGAGGAGCAGATATTTTATACACTCATAAGTGTAAGCAAAAATATAGACTAGCTTTATATACCTTGGCTATAAATTAATATAACAACCAAAAGTGACTTAATATGAATGATAATGCTGCCTTCCCACATTTATTAGCGCCATTAGATTTAGGCTTTACCTCTTTAGCCAATCGAACGTTGATGGGCTCTATGCATACCGGTCTTGAAGAAGAAAAGGGTGGTTTTGATAAACTCGCCGCATTTTATCGAGCGCGAGCAAAAGGTGGCGTAGGTCTTATTGTTACTGGTGGTATTAGTCCTAATATGCGAGGTCGTTTAGCGCCTATGGGCTGCGAGCTGAGTAAATTTTGGCACGTAGCTAAGCATAAAAAAATTACCGCGGCCGTACATGAATTTCCAACCAAAATTTGTTTGCAGCTATTACATGCTGGTAGATATTCTTATCATCCTTTTAGTGTCTCAGCGAGTAAAGTTAAATCACCAATCAACCCATTTACTCCAAAAGCTATGTCTGTGCGCGAAATTAAAGGCACGATTAAAGATTTTGCTCATTCAGCAAAATTGGCAAAAAGAGCGGGTTATGACGGTGTTGAAATTATGGGCTCTGAAGGTTATCTCATTAACCAATTTAGCTGTGTAAAAGTTAATAAGCGTACTGATGAGTGGGGTGGTAGCATTGAAAATAGAATGCGCTTAGCCATTGAAACTATTCGTGCTGTGCGCGCTAGTGCAGGTGATGATTTCATTATTATTTTCCGTTTATCAATGTTGGACTTAGTTGACGGCGGAAACAGTTGGCAAGACGTTGTAACCATGGCTAAAGCTGTTGAAGCCGCGGGTGCAACTTTAATTAATACCGGAATTGGTTGGCATGAAGCCCGTGTTCCAACTATTTCAACTTCAGTACCTCGCGCTGCATTTACTTGGATCACCGAGCGAATGAAAAAAGAAGTGTCAGTGCCTTTAATTACCACCAATCGCATTAATACACCTGAAGTGGCAGAAAAAATATTGTCTTCAGGCCAGGCTGATATGGTATCGATGGCCCGTCCCTTTTTAGCGGATGAAAATTTTGTTGTCAAAGCTGCGGCAAATAAGAGTGATGAAATCAATACTTGTATTGGTTGTAACCAAGCGTGTTTAGATCATGTGTTTAGCCAGAAACGCGCATCTTGTTTAGTTAACCCCGCAGCTTGTTATGAAACTGAACTGACTTTTGAAACCACCAATGCCAAGAAAAAAATTGCGGTTGTTGGTGCAGGACCTGCAGGATTAGCATTTAGCGTTTATGCCGCACAGCGTGGCCACAAGGTTGAAATATTCGACCGTGGCAGTGAAATCGGCGGACAATTTAATTACGCTAAGCAAATACCGGGCAAAGAAGAGTTTTATGAGACGTTACGTTATTTCAATAAACAAATTGAATTACTAGATATTAAACTGCACTTAAATCAGCAACAAAGTGCCGAGCAACTAGCTTCCGCTGGCTTTGACGAAATTGTCTTGGCAACAGGTATTGTGCCTAGAGCATTAGATATTAAAGGTATCGATCACGAAAAAGTTAAATCTTACATCCAAGTATTGCGTGATAAAGAACCTGTAGGTAAACGCGTAGCCATTATTGGTGCCGGCGGTATTGGTTTTGATGTTGCTGAATTTTTGGTAGAAGAAGAGTCACTAACAGTCAATGCTGATAAATGGCTAGAAAGTTGGGGTGTAAACAAGTCGTATCAAGAAAATGGTGGTTTAACGGGCAAAACAGCACATGAGGCGCCAAGTCGTGAAGTTTACTTACTCCAACGTAAAACCACTAAAGTAGGAGCAGGGCTAGGTAAAACTACTGGCTGGATCCACAGAGCCACTTTACAAAAAAATGGTGTACAAATGCTAGCGGGCGTTACTTATGACGAGATTAATGATGAAGGTATAGTCATTTCTATCGATGGTAAGCAACAAACACTGCAAGTTGATCATGTTATTATTTGTGCCGGACAAGAGTCTGAACGTACTTTGTATAAGCAGTTGCAAGCACAAAACGTTAATGCACATTTGATTGGCGGAGCAAATGTTGCCGCTGAACTTGATGCAAAGCGTGCTATTAGACAAGCAGCAGAACTGGCCGCTAAAATTTAGAACGATCGAACGACAAATACAATTGATGTGCCATGAGTATTATATAATTAATGCTCATGGCTATTTTTTTGGAATTAGGTAAATAAAACGGCCATAATTTAAATTGAAATAATCATTAACTTATCTGGGTCAAGTGATATGCTTATAAAAAGCATTTTGTAGATAATCAATGATAAGAGTGACTATGACGCTAATATTCAAACCCGCAATTGCTATTTCGAACTCACTAAGATTTAAAGCTAAATTCTCGCTTTTAGCCTTCATGTTTTACCTACCACTGATTGCCAGTTTCATCTGGATTGTAAAACAACAATTTCACGATCTAAGTCAATATCAACAAGAGTTATTGGGCAACACTCAGATAACAGCCATCATTGAGCTCGAGCAATCTGTTGGGGATAATCGTTTAACGCTATCTGGTAGTAATGCTATTACCAGTCAAATCGAGCAACTGACCCTAGCCGAAAACAATAAACAAACACTGCTTGATGGTTGGCAAAACTTACAAAAAAGCGAGAGAAGTTTTAACGATTTTTCAATGTTTTACGATAAAACGTTTGCCTTAAGAGAAAACTTAGCTGCAGTAAGTGGTTTGTCGAGAGAACCGGATCCACAAGCTTTTTATCTTGCTGAAGCCGCGTTGATAAGAATGCCCGCTTTAGTTGAATACATTGGTAGGATTAAAGATTTAACGCGCAGCATTATAAATAGTGGCGGTTTCAGTGCTGAAACATATACGCGGCTAGTAGCTTTAGATAATCGTCTAGACGAATTACAGCTACAGTACGCAAAAACCATTGAGCAACTCAAACGTGTTGCTCCTGATATGTTTAATGACTATTTAACGCGATATGATGAAGTAAACCAGTCGGTAGACAATTTTCAAACATCACTGCGCAGAGACGTTATTAATCCCGACAGCATTCAATGGCGTGCCGCTAAAGCAGAAAGTTTAGGTGATGCGCAATACAAAAATCAGCAAAATTTAATGGTTTTGTCAGATCAACTGTTAGTTGAGCGAATTCAAAACTTAAAAGATAGTAGCATGCAGGCACTGTGGTTATTGTCGAGCATACTTGTGATAATTATGTTGGCGATCAGTTATTTATTGGTGGGTATTTACCAATCGTTGAGTGAAAATGTTAACAAAATAAATTTAGCGGCAGAACGATTAGGTAATGGTGATTTCTCATTTGATATTGTCAGTAGTGCTAAAGATGAGCTTGGTGATATTGCTCGTCGTTTTAGCCAAATGCAGCATAAAATTCATACGCTATTAGCGCGTGTCGCTAATGATGTATCGGTACTAAAATCTGCAGCGGCTAATATCAATAGCCTAACCGATGCGATGGAGAAAAATATCGCTCAACAGCAACAAGATACTCATCAAGTTGCCAGTTCTATCAATCAAGTTAATGACTCTGTGCAAATAATTTCATCAAATACCGCTGATGCCAAAACCCTGACCGAACATGCGTACACCAGTGTTAATCACGGTGAACAAGTTATTAGTGATACTGCAAGTGTGATCACCGCTATCTCTTCTCAAGTACATTCTTCCGCTGAAATTATTAATGAACTTGCGGAACATAGTACAGATATTGGTAAGTTTGTTAATGTGATCAGAGAGATAGCAGATCAAACTAACTTACTCGCCTTAAATGCCGCAATAGAAGCTGCACGAGCAGGTGAGCAAGGTCGAGGTTTTGCCGTAGTTGCTGATGAAGTTCGAACGTTAGCAAGTAGAACGCAAGACTCTACGAGCGAAATTCAACGAATTATTGAGCAATTGCAATTAGGTACCAGTCGGTCAGTTGAAGCGATGAAAAACGGTGTTGAACAAGCTGAACAAGGTGTTGAAAAAACAGCGCAAGTCGCTGATACCTTTCAACAGGTAAGTCAAAGCGTTACTGAAATAGTTGCCGCGACAACTGAAATATCAAATGCGGTAGAACAACAACGCAATATGGTGGTTGGTATCACAGGAAATACCCATGATATTGCTGAAAGTACTGATAGTTTGTTACAGTCTGCTGAAGACGCTGCCAATGCGGGAGCTAATATTTCTCAACTTGCAGAGGATCTTGCGGTACAATTAGCGCAGTTTACTCTGAAAAAATAATTACCTAGACTGAATGAATAATAATAAAACATATAAATTTTCTATCTCGCACGCGGTCAACCGTTAATATGGTTGCCGTTAATTCTATGGTTGGCATAGCTGCCACAGATATCGATATTGCTAATACTGCTGCTGATTTTAAGCAATTGCTATTGGCAGAAATTGCCCAAGCGACTTCTCGTATCTATATTTCTGCGCTTTATATTCAAGACGATACTGCAGGCAGAGAAATATTGGCTGCCTTATACCAAGCTAAACAACAAATCCCAACGTTAGATATTTGCTTGTTTGTAGATTTTCATCGAGCGCAACGTGGTTTGATTGGAGATAAAGAATCTGGCGGAAATCGAGATCTTTATTTAGCGCTTGAACAGCAACATCAAGTCTCTATTAAGATTTATGGCGTGCCAGTTAAGCGTAAGGAATTGCTTGGCGTTTTACATTTGAAAGGAATGGTAATCGACAATGTTTTACTTTACACCGGAGCCAGTATTAATGATGTTTATTTACAGCAAACTGAGCGTTATCGCCTTGATCGCTATTATCGCCTAAACAGTCAGGCATTAGCGGATAATTTTTGTGAATATCTCAACCGCTGCTTTATTGATTCAGCTTTGGCACCTCTGTTAAATCAGGGTGAAGTGCCTAGTGCAAAAAAAATTAAACGAAAAATTATTCGTTTAACTAAGTTGTTAAAAGTTGCAAAATATAAACTGTTAAACACAAATAAACGTGGCAGTAACTCTGCTGAAATACAAGCGTCTATGTTTGTTGGTTGTGGCCGAAGAGGTAATCAACTGAATCGTGTGATCAGAGACTTAGTTCGTAATAGCCAAGAATCATTAATTATTTTTACACCTTATTTTAACCTACCCAAACCTTTGCTAAGAGACTTAGATGCCGCACTAAAACGAGGTGTTAAAGTGACTTTAACAGTGGGAGATAAAAAAGCTAACGACTTTTATAATGCGGATGAAACAACCTTTTCAACGGTTGAAATTGTGCCTTATATTTATGAGCGCTTGCTGGTGAGTTTCTTATCTCGACGTCAAAAGCACCTCGACAATGGTAACTTGTCACTAAGGTTGTGGCAGGACGGTTCAAACAGCTTTCATTTGAAGGGTATAGTCGCAGATAATCGCTATCACCTATTAACAGGAAGTAACTTAAATCCGCGTGCGTGGTCGCTTGATTTAGAAAATGGTATTTTGCTCGACGACGAAAAAGGCCAGTTAACGGATAAATTCAATGCCGAATTTAAACGCATTACCGAGCACACAAAAATTATTCATAATATAGCTGACATTGAAAGCGTGCATAATTATCCAGATAAGCCTCGTAAATTATTAAAACGTTTACGTATGACACAAATAGACAGGTTATTAAAACGCTTTCTATAGCTACACGATCGTCAATGTAATATAGATTAATTTTAAAGACTTAAAGTAAAAGCATAATGACACCATTATGCTTTTTTATTGTTGATATGTTTATTTTAACGCTAGAATTTTTTTCGGTTTCGACAACAAAGTGTCGTATTGAGCATGTTGATATTCTGCTTCACTGATAAAGTACTGCTGTAATTTATTATCTTTCACTAATTTGATAATTTTTTTATCATAAGTTTTTTGCAGCTTTTTACCTTTTTTTGAATCCGTAAAGGCTAAATATAAATGTTCTTCTTTCCCTATTATTTGATGACTAAAACGGTTTTCAGGATCTGCTAAAGATAAATTAGTAAGATAAGTAACGGCGACATCAACACGCTTTTTATCAATAAGTCTTGTAATATTATCGATGTACTCGACACCATAAAAACGACTAGTACTTGGTAAAAACCGCTCCAAAGCATAATCTTTTTTTCCCGCAACAATGAGCCCAGCTAGGTCATCTGCTTTGTTAATACTTTGTATATTCTCATCGAAAATTGCATATAGAGGGTATTCAATGTCTAAATGATGCTGTGGGAAAATAAGCTGTCGGCTGGTATCTTTATAAGTGCCAACAAGAACATCAGCCCGTCCAGTTTCGACCAGGTTAATGGCGCGACTCCAACTAGTAGATATAAACTCTAATTGATAATGTTCGCCATACACTTCACGAATAATATCCCAGTATGTGCCTGTACCATCAATATTGGTATATTCTTGCCACTCTTCACTGGCGACGGTTAATACAGGTAAGGGATGTGAAGCAAAGCTCTGGCTACTAAAAAAGACAGCAATAACTATAAGTATTTTATCCATAAAATATTAATTTAGTCCCATTATTGTATATTTTTCTGCTTATTTATTCTGAAAGCTGTTTTATGTAAAACGTTAACTATAGCCAAGTATAAAAGCAGTTCAATTATTATATTAACTTGCCGTGTATATTTGTTGTGCTGGGTTATAACTCATCCAAGACGTTAGCACGTATTTATTCGATGAGACAGGTATATTGCCTCGATGTGTATGAGTGAAACCACAAGGAGCAATAATCATGCTGCCAGCTTTGGGCTTAATAATTTTATTTTGATAGTAAAACTCTGTTTCACCGCCTTCTTCTACATCATTTAAGTAAATAATAAAAAGAAGTACTCTATGCAGCGCCTTGTTATCACCTAATTGTGGATATATTTCTGAGTGCCAATAACCATAATTACCCTTGCCTTGCTCATAACTTTGCGCGTTAACAGGAGCTAAATTAAATAAATATTTTATTAAATTAAATAAATTTGGCTTGCCTACTTCTTCAAAATTATCAACTGTGAGTATTACGGGTTGCTTAGTTTTAGGGTGTTGTACCGTTAATGAAATGCCGCCAATTAAACTAAAAAAATATTTGCTAATATAGTCAGTAATCTGGTCGCCACAAGCACGTAAAATGGTTTGCAAGGCCGGCTGAAATTCAGCATGTTGGTTCAGATATATATCTTGGCTGAGTTTTTTAGTGGTATCGACACCACCACCCGTTCTCCCTGCTACTTTATGTTTGCTGTTATCGAACTCTTTAATAAATTTTGAGCAAAACTCTGGGCTTAGTGCGTTTGGGTATACTTCTATAAAATCGGTCATGGTCACATTCTTATTATTAATCTGAACTAAGCATACAACAAACCGCTACTAATTTAATTACCTTGTTGAAAAATCTCTGTAGAATGTTGAAATAAAAATTATTTTAACGTGTTTTTATATCGGCGAAAACCACCGTATATCAAGACATATATTGCAAAAATGATATAGAGAATCAGAATGATAAATGAAAGTATAAAACCAAGGTTTTGCGAAACTGACGGTTTAGGACATATTAATAACACGGTAGTTGCACAGTGGTTTGAGGGTGCAAGAGACCCTGTTTTTGAATGGTTTACACCAGATTTAAGCTTAAGTAACTGGAAGTTGATTTTGGCTAAAACCACCGTTGAGTTTCATGCTGAATTGCAATACGGTGCTAAAGTAGAGTTAAAAACTTTTATTAGTCGTATAGGCAATAGCTCGTTTGATGTTTATCAAGAAGCGTGGCAAGCCGATAAAAAGTGTGCGTCGGGTACTGCTGTTATGGTGCACTTTGACCATCAAGCTAAAAAATCTCAAAAAATTTCTGCAACAACAATCGAATGTATGAAAGCCCATTTTATTGAATTATAAAGGCTAATATTGGTCTTAATTCTCACATGTCGAGAACTGGGGAATAGACCCAAGTTTCTGCTTAAACATAGAGATAATGATAAGCAGTAATTCAGACCCGAGTGATAAAATATTTCAGAAAAAATCGTGTAAATCTAGCGTAATTTTTTACCCGTAGTGATAGAATCTGAATATTGTTATTAAAAATAAATATTCTAAGCGAGCTGACGCTTAGGTAGTGTTAAATAAGTAAAGTATGACTTTACTGTAAATATAGGATTTTGTTCATGGCTGGTGTCAATAAAGTAATTATTTTAGGTAACTTAGGGAAAGACCCTGAAGTGCGTTTTATGCCTAACGGTGGTGGGGTTGCTAACCTTACTATTGCAACTTCTGAAAGTTGGAAAGACAAGCAAACGGGTGAACAAAAAGAAAAAACTGAATGGCACCGTGTAGTTATGTTCGGTAAATTAGCCGAAATCGCTGGCGAATATTTAAAGAAAGGCTCTAAAGTTTATATTGAAGGTGCTTTGCAAACACGTAAGTGGCAAAACCAACAAGGCCAAGATCAATATACAACTGAGATAGTTGTTCAAGGTTTTAACGGCACAATGCAAATGTTAGATTCTCGTGGTGGTAGCGGTGCAGGTGCAGGCGGATTCAATCAACAAGCACCTCAACAATCAGGTGGTTTCCAGCAGCAAGCCCCAGCTCCACAACAAAGCAGTGGATTTAATCAGCAAGCAGCGCCTCAACAAGCTTATAACAAACCTGCGCAACAGTCTGGAGGTTATCAACAACCAGCACCGCAGCAATCAAACTCAAACTCTCAACAATCTGGTGGATATCAGCAGCAGTCAGCGCCTTCGCAGTCTGGTGGATTTGGGCAGCAATCAGGTGGTTTTCAACAGAATGCACCAAAAGTAAACCCACAAGAACCAACGATTGATTTTGATGACGATATACCATTCTAGTTCTGGAACTTTTAAAGTGTAAAGAACTTTTATGATAAGGCCCTTTTTTTAAAGGGCTTTTTTTATTTTCATTGTAAAATTAAATTGACAGTGTGTTTTTGTATGCTATAAATATACCAAATTAATATTGTAAAGATTTGATTTATGCAGATACGTAAAGTCAGAAAGGATGGTGTTAATGAGATTGGTTGTCTTGTCGTAGATCAGAACGGAGTTCCTATAGATAGAATATGCCGCTACAGTCTAATAGAGCTTTCAGGTCGAGCCGACAGCACGCAGTTAAACATTACGCGACACATTATTCATATTGAACGATGGGCTGAGCGTATGGATATTGATCTAGAGGAAGAAGTTTCGCTTTATGGACTGAGTAGAGGTGAGTTATTTATATCTTTTATTCGCCATCTTGAAAGGTATTCCAAGGAGTTAGGAAAAGTTACACCTATCATTAGTGGAACAGTCGAGCCAGAATACTTCAATCAACGTGTAGATGCATGCATAGATTACTTTGACTATTTAGTTGGCAGAGCTATAAGTCGACGTCGTATTGGTGATCCAGTAATAAGACGTATTGAGGTTCTTTCCAGAAGGCTTTTTAAAAAGTTAAAGGGTCGTAAAAGGGTAAATTCAAAATCATCATCCGTTACAGGACTTTCTCCTTTACTTCAATCTTCACTTTACAAAGGGCTTGAAAATCCAAGTTATTTTGGTTGGTCTAGAAGTACCGCATTACGAAATAAACTTATTATTCGTTTATGTTATGAAACTGGGATACGTCGAGGTGAACTTCTTTCTTTGACAATCGATAATTGCCATACAACAAAACTAGGACACGGTGAACGACCATATATTTATACTACGCAAAACGTTATGTATGAAGATCCTCGTTCAGAAGTTCCACATGAAAAAACTGAAAGTCGGATTATTCCAATTTCATCTAATTTAGCTGATTTGGTCAATGAATATAAGGTTATCAGAAATATCCCTAAAGCAGCCATGAAACAGCCACCTTTTCTTTTCTTGTCAAGTCACCACCCACATAACCCTTTATCATTATCCGCATTAACATCAATCTTTGAAGCCATAAAAGTAAAGATACCAGACCTTGGTACTTTTGGGCCTCATCGTTTGCGCCACACATTTTTTGAAAACCTAGATCGTTTGATGTATTCGAAAGGATATAGTGATGATCTAAAAACAAAAATAAAAAACTCTATAGGTGGCTGGAGACCGAATTCTAGACAAAGTGAAAATTATGAAAAGCTTGCTACTTTAGAGCAAAGTATTGAAGCCCTAAGTAGTTACCACGATGAATTAGAGAATACTCAATAGTAAAGGAAGTTATAGTTTATGAAACCTAATGTAGTTCTGAGTCATGAGCAGATAACAACTGCTACTTTTGATTATTCAGATAAAGAGATAGTTTATGACCCTTATCCAATAACTCAAAGTGGGCAACATCTTGATTTAACTGGAGATGATTGCCGATTACTTCCTGAGCGAATACTTATTAATTTCAAATTAGTTGATCCTTTAATTATTGAACACGCGAAAGCATGGATTTCATTTGCCTGTAAAAAGTACGCAAATGAAACGATATATAATCAATTTTTACTTTTAAGGGCATTTCACTTTAACAAAGCTTTTAAAAATGAAGATGAGATTAACGATCACATTGATGAACAAGTTCGAGATGTAATGACACAAAGTCGTAGCGCTAACCCTAAATCCATGTTGAGAATAATTTATGGTTGGTTTGTAGAAGAAGATTTTCCTTTTTTTGATGAAGATTTCTTTGATCTCTACTTAGATACACTTCGATTTGGGTCTGATGAGGGTAAAGGAAAAGACGTTTTAATGGTGCTTCCAAATAGAGGTCCTTTGATGCTTAAAGAGCAAAGGATATTTAGGGAAAAACTATCTAAAGTTAAGCTGAATGAGCTTTCAATTGAAGAACATCAAGGATTAGTTGCACTAAAAATTGGTCAAGTATTAGGAGCTCGTAATATTCAGGTTATTAGGCTTCAATTTAAGCATGTGATGATGGAAGAAGGTAATGCTCCATTTATTTTTTTACCCAGAGCAAAACAGCGCGGATTTAAAAATAATAATACATATAAAAAAAGACCTATAACATTGACCCTATATAAAATGATTCAAGACCTCAAAAAACGTTATTTAGAAAAAGAGAATTACACTGAAAACCCTGAGCATTTCATATTATGCCCCGCAACAAAAGAAACACATAATTATGGAAGTTTAAGACTTAGACCAGTAACTTTTTATCAGCGAATAAAAGCTATAAATAAAAAGCTCTCTATTACTTTCAAAGTTACTAATCGGCGTTTACGAAAAACATTTTGTACGCAGTTGATTGCTAAAGGTACTCCATTGAAGGTTGTTGCTGAACTAATGGATCATAGCGATTTGCAGCAGCTGGAAGTTTATTACCGACATACTCACCATGTTGCAAGAAAACTCGGAGATATTTTAAATACAGAGGCAAGTGATATTCTTGATGCCTTCAAAGGAAAAGTTATTGCATCAGACCAAGCTTCGCAATCAGGTCAGCAAATATTTGCACCTACAAAAGATCAGTCATTACATCTCATTGGTAGCTGTGGCAGCATCTTGCCATGTGGACTTAACCCTCCTCTAAGTTGCTATGGATGTCAGTCTTTAGAAGCTTTTGACGATGCTGATCATAAGGGAGTGGTTGAGCTATTTGTTGAAGAGACCAAAAGTACATTTGGTGAATCCCATGCAATAGAAATACTAAAGCATAAAGATTTTTTAGCTGCATCACAGTTTGTACAAAAATTTGAGCGAGGTGAAATATGAGTAATGTTGTCTCATTATTACCCCGTACTGGAGAGGACGTCCAATCAAATCTCGATAATTTGGTTACGTTTTACAAAAAAAACTCACCTTTCAAATCCAAAGATTCCTTTGATTGGGCTGGTTTATATTGGGATGTTAAAGGAATTTGCAAAACACAAGCTCGGAAGGCTGGGTACGAACAATACATATATTTTAATCGAGACAACCAAAAAGCTGTAAATGTTAAAACTTCACGAAAGGAAATGCGACCTTTTCACCATGCTGAATTGTCTAATGTTCTAAAATGTCATATTACAGCAATTCAGATTGAGTCACAAAAAGATGTTGGCACATTACAAATTTGGGTTAATGCGTATCGTTATTTAGACAACGTATTGTCTCAAACAAACAAAAAAATAGCAGAGCTTTCCACTAATGACTTCAGATTAGCAGAGCTTGATGCAGAAAAGAGACTGGCGGCTTCAACATTTTATCGTATCGGAAGCAAACTAGAGGGTATTTGTAAGTTTATAAATCGAATGAAATTAGCTAAGTATAAAATAATTTTCAGAAAGACGGCTAAACGTGGAAAAACACATACTAATAGTGACACAAAAATAGATTCAGCATCTATAGATGAAAGAGCTAAAAAATTACCATCCAAGTATAGCTTGATTTGTGTCGCCACACTGTCCAATACAGATCTGAAAGGCGATGATGCATTGTTTCAAGCTATTGTTGAAATAATGTTTGCGACGGGCTTTAGGTTTGATGAGGTTATTTCATTAGATGTGGATTGTTTATATGAAAGAGAAATTGAGGAACGTAATGTTTTAACTGGAAAGCTGGAAATTTTCAATGTCCATGAAATACGTTACAAAGCGAAAAAAGGAGGCGGATATAGCTCAAAAACAGTTGTTGATTGCTTAGTACCAATTTTGGTAAAAGGTTTACAGACTGCCATTGATTTACTCTCCCCAGTTAGGAACTGTATAGAACAGCTTGAGGAAAAAGAATATGACTTTTTCCCTGAGCTTGATTTTCAACATGAAATCCCTGCCTCTGAGGCATGTCGTCTACTTGCGTGGTCCAGTAATTCAAATTTTCAAACTTTTCTGCGAAAAAGAAATATCACAATTAACGCTAGAGTTGTAGAAGGCGCTCAAGGAAAACCAATAAAGGTAGCTACAATATCGCCTATAGACGTCAAAGGTGTGACGGCTGCTTTGGCTTCACAGTCAATAAAAGAACTCTGGTCAGTCGTTAAGAATACAACAGTGGCAGATAAGTTACATCGTATGATTTTTGTAACACAACACCAACGTCACCATGCACTGAAATCTACAGAAGCATGGAAGTTCACTCTCATCACACACACACAGATATCTGATTATATTTCAGGTCGTCCCGAGCTAGGTGTAAAAAGTATTTTTGAACGTAGAAATTTGGTATATGAAGATACACCTATACGCCTCACATCACATCAGTTCAGACATTTCCTTAGTACAATGTTGGAATTATGCGATACGGTTTCGGAAATTGAAGTTGCTAGGTATTTTGGGAGAAAATATATTGGTGATAACGAGGCATATGATCATACTAATAAAGCTAAAGTAGTCATGGATCATGCGCATAATATTATTGCTTCATCAGGCATTTCAAGTGAGCAAGCAAAAGAAGCTTCAATATTATTTACGCTTGTAGATCGAGAAGAAGCAATTGACACAATAGATGACTTAACGACAACACTAACAACAGCGATAGGGCTATGTAAGCATGACTATAACGATAGTCCTTGTGGTAAGCATTACGCTTGTTTACGTGGATGCGCTGAGTATTATCGCGTTAAAGGACGTGAGAAAGAAATTCATGAAGTAAAGCGTATTTTTGAACAGCAAAAGCTTCATGTTGAAGCGGCTAAAGATTCAGTCGAAGAGAAGTATCATAATGCAAATAACTGGTTAGCTTCTCATGAAGAACTTCTCAATGGGTGTAAGATAGCATTAGATATTGAGGGTAATGATAGCATCGCTGTCGGAGAGCGTGTACAGGTTTTCCCTGAAGGAAAAACGAAGTGTGAGGCTATATGAAAAAACAAGCTAGGTTAAACTCAGAGTTAGAGAAAGAAATTTGTAGTCAAATTGTCTTACTTGCCTCTCGCTCTAAAAATGGCAAAGTAACATGGGCTAAATTGGCTGAAATGAGTGGCTTTACACGTCAGGCATTATCAGCCAATCAGGTGATTTCTAATGCTTATTCTGAAATTAATGGTACGCAGAAAGAGGTTGTCACTGCGGAAAAACGTATTGAAAACTTGGAAGCTCAGTTAATAAAACGAAAAGGTGAGTGTGAGCGTCTTAAAAGCATACTTAAGGAGTATGACAAAAAATATGCACGTTGGTTGTACAACGCCACTAATGCTAATTTGAGTATTGATGAGCTCAACGCACGGATACCTGAATCAATTAAAACAGCTGGTAGAAAAAAGAGTCGCTAATGAGTAATTTATTTGATGTAGAAGCCGAGCTTTCCGATTTTAACTTAGATCGTATGCACCCATCAGGTAAAGCAAACCTTATTAAAGTTGCTGGGTTGATAGGAGTATTAGATACAGCAGCTTGGATGAGTTACATCGATAATGGATCTCTGGATTTAAATGCAATAGCCAAAGAGTTAAAAATTGCCCGTTCAAGTTTATATCAAAATGAACATATTAAAAGCTATATAATTTTAAAAGCTAAAGCACTTAAAGTTCAGGGGTATATACTTGAATTGCCTTACCAATCACGAGATAAATTAACTAAGAATAATAGTAATATTAATTATTTCAATAGTGTAAAAAGAGATGAAGTAATTAAGGTAGAAAATGCTGAAATTAAAAGTCTCCAATTACAAGTTTCAGAATTATCAGCCAAAATTGACAATTTGAAAACTGAATTACGAACAGCAAAAAATCAGTTAGCAAAAGTAGATGTTCGCTCTGATTATTTAACACGATTTGGACGTTTCATTCGATGATGATGCAATATGCACGGCCTATTACTATTCGTGTTACACGTAGTGCTTGTCACAGCAGAGATGGGGCTATATTTAATGGTGTTGAAATTGATCCGTTAACTTTCAAGAAAATTAATAAACTAGAGCATTTTATTGTTCTTATTGAAGACTCTGATCAAGATGTTATTGTTTCTACAATAACAAAGGGTATGTTACTGGATGTTACTCCTAAAGCAAAGCTTACAATCACTACAGATTCAGTATTGAAGCGATTCTTAGTCACAACTAAAAAGATTGATTTTTTGTCTCCTCAAGGCGCATTAATCGCAGATTTAATTGGTACTGGTAGTCGGTTTAAAGGCATTGGTCCTGTCAAAGCGCAGAAGCTTTGGGCTGTATTTGGTGAGCGCCTGAGTGATTTATTAACTCAAGGTGACATTGAAGCTTTAACTCAAGTACTTTCTTATGAAACAGCTGTTCGAGCTATTGATGCGTGGCAGATCTATCTAAATCTTGATGCTATGCGCTATTGTAATATAACTCTAGGATTAGATGTTTCAGTATCGCTCAGGGTAATTGAGTTTTATCAGAATGAGACTATCGAAAAATTGAATAAAGATCCATATCTGCTTCTTGCTTTTGGATTATCTTTTATTGTATGCGATGGGATAGCTAAAAAACTAGGTTTTACTGAAGATTCGCAGGTTAGGGTATCCGCAGCTATTGAAGCGGCGCTTTACGATATATTGAATAGTGGAAGCACGGTTGCAACATATGAATCTATTGTAGAGGCACTGGGGCGGTATCTGGCATCAGGTAATATTGAAGCTATAGAAAAAGAAAGCCTATTATCAAAGGTACTAGAGATTGATTGTGATAATTACGTTCTTTTAAAAGAAGGCGCTTTTCAAAGTAATGGTGCATTCTTGATGGAGTCTTTTATTGCTGAGACCCTAGCTAAATTGATTCAAACTCCCTCTCAGAGCTTAATTGCAAAGACTAGTATTTCAGACATATTACTTAAGTATGAGAGGGAGAAAGGTTTTTCATTGACGACATGTCAAATTAACGCCTTAGATAAAGCGCATAAAAATCGATTTTGTATTATTAATGGTGGTGCCGGTGTAGGAAAAACAACATTGTTAGATGTGCTGTATCGTGTATTTGATAGCATGGATATAGCTCCAATTCAATTAGCTATTTCCGGGAAAGCAGCTAAACGAATGAGTGAGGCGACAGGTCATAAATCTTTTACTATAGCTAGATTCTTACGAAAATTTGATTTTAATCAAAATACAGAATTTGCGGTTGTAATTGATGAAAGCTCTATGGTGGACTTACCAAATATGTATCGCCTCTTGAAGTTTATCCCTAGTAAAACCCGAATAGTAATGCTTGGTGATACGGGGCAATTACCACCGATAGATTTTGGTCTAGTCTTTCATGAACTTATTCAATTGAAGCTCATTGCTAAGGCTACTTTAACTGAGGTGAAACGTCAGGGGGAGAACTCTAATATACCATCTGTGGCAAACTCCGTACGTCAAGGTATTATGCCCGAATTAGAGCACTTCGATGTGAAATATACTGAAGTAAATGGTTTTGGCAAAATCAAAGCTTTGGCAGCTGAGTTTTATTGGGAATCACCAAATATCACACAGATTATTTGCCCAACTAATAAAATGGCGGACTCTATTAATGAGTTGTGCTCATCTGTTAATAATAGACCTGAGATACATATCGTCACAGAAGAGTTTGATCACTTTCTTAGAACAGGTTTTCGCCTAGGTGATAAAGTGATGTGCTGCAAGAATTTTTATAATCTAGATTTAATGAATGGCTCTTTAGGGGAAGTAATTAAAGTATATAAAAGGCATGCACTACGCTCTTTGGAAGATAATACTCCCTTGAGCTTTGGGCGGATTTTATGGGACGATGGTTCAGAGCGAGAAGTAACAATAGAACTCATTAATGAATTAAAGTTGGCATATGCCATGACAATTCATAAAAGCCAAGGTTCTCAATTTGATCGTGTCATTATTCCTTTAGATAGGACTTTAAATTTAGATCGAACAATGCTTTATACTGCAATAACACGAGCAAAAAAAGAAGTCATTTTTATTGGCAAATTAAGTGTTTTTTCAGATGCATTGAGTAAAGATTTTTCCAAATCTCGATCTGTTCATTTAGGTGCTAAACTAAAGTGTTTTTTAAAGGAATAGAATGAAAATAACACTCTTAAGTTCACTGCGAGCTTGCTGTAAGTAAGGTAATCATAATATATACAGAGCGACTTAATACAATTACAGTTAGAAGATTAAACGTTTGAATAATTTTTATTTATAATATGTTCAGGAAAAATGAGAAAGCTATTTGCTTGTCATTTTGTTATCCAGAATCTGGTGAAGCTTTATTCAAAAAGTTATATGTACTTTGGCCATGAATTAACCCGCAAAGTGAATACTCGGCGGGCTATCATATTTAGCCTATAACGAAAAGTCTTAGTAGCAATAATAGGCATAGAGCTATTAGAAGTACTATTTAAACCTTAAAAGTCTATATGAAACCTTTTCCACTTTTAGCTTTGAGTTTCCAATATAGTTCTTTTGAAATGTGGCTGATACTCTATTGCCTATATTTAAGGCTTGAACGTGAGCAAGTAAATCATTTGAGTATGTAGATTTTATCTCCTCGCCATTATCTTGGAGAAGACTAAATTTACCATGTTGGGATAGTAACGTTATTTTTCCAGAAATGTTGGCCGTTTCAGTTCTACGTATATCAATAGAAGAAAATCTTTCCTGAAATGAATGTATATTCTTTTTTGATCCGTCCCATACCCTAACCCTACCATTTAATGAGTCAGGCCAGCTTAGCTTAACGGATAAGCCTTGTTTATTAATATCGGTTATTAATGTATGAATTGATGCTAAAGAGTGTGAACCGATATTAGATGCATGCTCAATAAAGTCAGTTTCATCAGATGAACCTAAAATGCTAAAAAGTTCTTTAAAAGTATCATGAGTTATATTGCCAGCTAAATCACCAACTGAGTCGGCTGTCATTACAACTCTTGTAGAGCCCGGTGATGTCCCTGCAAATCTTAGGTTTAGTAAATCTTTGACTGTACTCGTTGTTTTACTGGAGTTTTTACCTGTAGTAATTTTGTTGGCTGCTCTGTGTATAGATAGTGAGATCTCTTTTAGTAGCTTCGAAATAAATTCAATAGGAGCTGAACCAGAGTTAACAGAAGCACCTATTAATCTAACCTCTAATACTTCTTTTAAGCTTTGAGTATCTAAAGACTCTTGTTGTTGATTTCTTAAATCACTAAGTGTAGTGGTACAGTGATTTTGGCCACCCATTAAGAAAGAAATGTTATGCTAATAAGCATACAAATTTGGGTGAAAAAATGACGAAATTAAAACGCGCAACGTATTCTGCGGCAATCAAATTAGAAACAGCTCAGCTTGTAGTTGACCAAAGTTATACTCAAGAAGAAGCAGCCAAAGCGATGGGGGTGGGTAAATCAACCGTCAGTAAGTGGGTTACTCAATTAAAGCAAGAGCGGAGTGGCCAGACACCATCTGCTTCACCAATGACGCCCGAACAAATTGAAATCCGCGAACTTAAAAAGCAAATCCAACGCATTAAATTAGAAAAGGATATATTAAAAAAGGCTACCGCTCTCTTGATGTCCGACTCCCTGAACAATTCTCGTTAATTGAGAAACTAAATCAACGAGAGCGTTACCCAATTAGCGTGCTGTGTAACGTATTCAATGTGCATCGTAGCAGCTATAAATATTGGGCTATACGGGATACAACGCCGACGCCAGAGCAAATAAGGCTAGAAGCTGAAGTTAAAGCCATACATGCAATGAGCGGCGGCTCAGCTGGGGCGCGGACAATCGCGGCAATAGCAACGAACAATGATTTTGAATTGAGTCGTTATCGTGCTGCTAAGCTAATGGTTAAATTAAAGCTTGAAAGCTGCCAAGTACCTCAACATTCATATAAACGCGGTGGTAATGAGCACCTTGAAATTCCAAATCTGCTTGATAGACAATTTGATGTTGTTGAGCCAGATACCGTGTGGTGCGGTGATGTGACGTATATTTGGACAGGCAATCGCTGGGCCTATTTAGCGGTCGTTGTTGATTTGTTTGCACGTAAAGTCGTTGGTTGGGCAATGTCGTTGTCGCCAGATACTAACTTAACGCTAAAAGCGCTTGAACTCGCGTATGAAAGCAGAGGTAAGCCAAGTGGACTGATGTTTCATTCAGACCAAGGTAGTCATTATACAAGTTTAAAATATCGTCAACGTTTATGGCGCTATAAAATTACACAAAGTATGAGCAGGCGCGGAAATTGTTGGGATAATGCGCCAATGGAGCGATTTTTTAGAAGCTTTAAAACGGAGTGGATGCCAAAGGTTGGATACGAAAACTTTAAAGATGCTAAATATAGTGTGAGTGATTATATCAACGGGTATTACAACAACGTTAGGCCACATCATTATAATGCCGGTTTAGCGCCAAATGAATCTGAGGTTAGATACCAAGATTCTAAAGCTGTGGCCAAATTTTATTGACCACTACAAAGATGATAGTCCAATGACTTACTGGCAAGTTTCGAAGAAAATGAGTCACTCTTATTTAGAGTATCAATTAACTCTTCTACATGTGATTGTCTGGAAGACAAGCAATCAAATTTCATATCTTTAATCATAAGAAAATCCTCGCAATGAATCGCCCCGTGTTTGCCAGAGACTCAATAACTTGAGAAACTGGAACTATGAAAAAATCAAATCGCTATACATCAGAATTTCGTGAACGTGCAATTAGGCTTGTTACCACACAACAGCATGAATACCCTTCTCTTTGGGCTGCGCTAGTATCGATTTCAGATAAACTGGGATGTACCCCAGAAACACTTAGAGCATGGGTCAAGAAATCTCAAGCTCAACCGTCTAAACCCTCTTCTAATACGCAATCAACTGAAGAACGCCTTGCCGTCTTAGAGCGCGAGAATAAAGAGCTCAAGCGAACGAATGATATCCTGAGGCAAGCTGCCGCTTTTTTCGCCCAAGCGGAGCTCGACCGCAAACAGAAGTAATAGTGGATTTTATTGATGCTTGCAGAGAGCATTACGGTGTCGAGTCAATTTGCAAGGAATTGCCGATTGCACCATCAACGTATTATTCTCATAAACAGATACAAAGAGAGCCTGAGCGACTGTCTAACCGCAAAAAGCGTGATGCTGAGCTGATAATACTCATTCGCGAAGTGTGGGAGGATAATATGTCAGTTTATGGTGCAAGAAAAATATGGAAGCAGCTACAGCTTGACGACCATCAAGTCGCCCGCTGTACAGTCGAACGATTGATGCGAGTTATGGGAATTCAAGGTGTTCGTCGGGGTAAAGCACATAAGACAACGATACCTGACGAGCAACAAGATAAGCCACTTGATTTAGTTAATCGTCAATTTACTGCTGAGCAGCCAAATCAACTTTGGGTAGCTGACATCACCTATGTTGCCACATGGAGTGGGTTTGTTTATGTCGCTTTCGTGATAGATGTTTTTTCACGATACATTGTAGGTTGGCGTGTATCAACGACAATGCACACAGAGCTTATTCTTGATGCGTTAGAGCAAGCTATTTGGCATCGTGGCAACCCCGAAGGGTTAATTCACCACAGCGACAGAGGCAGCCAATATTTGTCTATACGATACACTGAGCGACTTGCTGAAGCTGGAATTCAAGCGTCTGTAGGCAGTGTGGGTGACTCTTATGACAATGCATTGGCTGAAACAATAAATGGATTATTTAAAACAGAGATTATTCGCAGAAATGGCCCGTGGAAGAATGTTGATGCTGTTGAATACGCAACGTTAGAGTGGGTCAATTGGTTTAATAATCAACGCTTATTATCTTCAATTGGGTATATTTCACCAGCTCAATATGAAACAGACTACTATGATAATTTAAACGAGTCAGGTAAAGTGGCCTGACTTAAACAAACTGGTCTCCGATGAACTCGGGGCGATTCACAATACCCTTAGGCTTTTCATCTCTATCAAACAAAAACCACCCTCTCCAATAACTACGGTTTACTACGTCATCTTCACTACAAAAGTACACATCACAATTATAGTTCACTTTTGTATGGTTGTTATCGACTAGAGTAATAAAAGCATCCTTCAACTCTATCGGTAGTGATTCTAATTCGCAAGTTTTTGCAGATATAACAAGATCAATATCATCAGGCTCAAGTTTTTCTGTAGTAAAAGAACCGTCGATCCAAATTTCAATATTTACACCAGCCCTATTAGCCAAACTATTTACTTGCTCTATGTATTCTCGGAGCTTTGTTGTAAGCATAATACGACGTTTTGAGTGTGGGAATGGTTCAGCAAACATTTTGTAGATATCTGCTTTATCGATATCATTAAATCCTGTTGATTTAAAAAGAGAAGGATAAGAAATTTTCATATTTTCTAGATTACCGCAATACTTTCCATGTTATTTAGATGCAATTTAACTCATTTTACATATGCTTGTACATATTAAAATTTAACCTAATTTTATTAGGTTTAACTAAATTACAAAATATAAAATGAGTAATAAATTAGAATAAGTCACTGTAAAAGGTTCAAATATAACTTCAGATAGACTGTCCGCAATTCTCTATCAGCAGGTAGTAGAGCGTAATCTAAGCTATCATTCTACTAGTACAATGTGCTAATGGGGTATAGCTGCAAGAATGGGAGTTAAGAGTCCTTTCTTTCTTTTAACTAATCTAGATTATTGTTAACGTTTTTATCAGGGTTAGATACAGGTGTTTTGATACCATTGATTTTACGAACATGGTAGTTACTATAATTACCATGTTCAATTTTCTTAACAAACTGACTTCTTGTCATGTCGTTATTAGTGTAATTATCGTGGAAAGTCGTATTACGACCAGTGGAGTTTTCGCCTGTTGTCGTCACTCGTTTTCTACCCATATGTCACCTTTAGGATGGTTTTGTTTATATATCGTACCAAAAAATGTACTTTTTGCATACTAATACTGGTTGAGTATACAGTTCTAAGCTCTAGGTTTATTTTGAATGAGACTTAACAGATTACGATAAACTTTGTGCTTCCGGCTACGCAACAGTTATTAGGCGTGAATCCCTTCAATTGAGCTCATCGCAGGTTGATAATTCAGATATTTATACAGGGTATAACTATGAAGTACTTAGTAACACTCACTTTTATAATTATATTTTCAGTTTATTCATATGCAGGTCAAAGCATTTTGAATGGTCTTGTTGTTAAGCCTGAACACAGATGTTCACCCTATAATAAAAGAGACCAATACCCTTATACTCAGAGTTTAGAGGATAAGATCGTGAGAAGCATGGGAGGGCTGGATATGGACCATATTCAGGAAAGTATTTTTATAATGATAGAATGACAGACATTGAACACATTGTTGCAGCATCTGAAGGTCATGATAGCGGTCTATGCAGTGCGACGAAAAAAAGACGGATACAGTTTGCAACTGATCCTTTAAATTTAACTCTTGCGTCACCGAAGAACAATCGATGTGGCAAAGGAGGAAAGTGCGATTTTGACGCTTCTGAATGGTTGCTGAAAAGAAATAAGTGCTGGTTTGCAAACCGAATTATAGAAGTAAAAAAGAAGTATGGGCTAGGTGTAGATAAAGATGAAGCTGACGCTTTAGAATCTATATTATCTAAATATGATAGTGTTGAAATGATTTTTTATCCAGATGAAGGATCTAGTAATAAGTATTCATCTAAAAAAAACGACGTGCTCACATTATATGATACAAATAATAATGGTCGAATTAATTGTTCCGAAGCAAGAGAACATGGAATTTTCCCCGTTTCCTTTGATCATCCTGCCTACGAGTATATGAATGACAGAGACGGGGATGGGACTGCTTGTGAGTAAGGCTTCGCAGCATTACAGAACCTTTATTATCTGTATTCAGTAAGTCGACGAGTCATTAGGTCCGAAATCATCATTAGTAAATAGAAACCTTTATATCTAAACTAGTTGTGCACGGAGGTATATATAAACTTGATCGATATTTTTTTTGTCATCCTTTAACATAAACTCTAAAGCCGAGAGGTTTTCAAAAGCCTTATTAGGTCTATGTATCCAGGTATCGGCTTGAGTTTTAGAGTGAAATAATATTCTCAAAAATTTATATATGCCGATTAAACATGCAATTTTTCTGATTACATCTAAATTTATTTCTGTAAACTTTCCCTTTTTAGCATTTAAAAAATTTGATAAGGGTAAGTTTCCTAGTAAGATTAATTGAGTGTCTTGAGGGACTGCCCAAGTTTCCATAATTTTAAAAAAGGTCTCAAAAGCCACTCTGTTCGACTTACTTAATTCCTGTTTCATGCTAGCTCCACTTCAGGGGATATACCGGAATTTTGTATAGCCTTTTTAATTAGTTTTGTTCTTTATTGTAGATATTGATGGAAATATATCGTCTGTATCACATTCTAATAAGTGCATTATTTCATATATTCTCTCACATGAGATTGCCACAGCTCCTGATTCAACCCTGCTAACATAGCTCTGTTCCACATTTAATAAATGTGCTAGTTCGGCTTGGCTCCAATCTTTCTTTACACGAGCTAGTTTTATATTTTTACCAATGATCTCTATAACTGATCGCATTTAACTAGGATCCGAATCTTAAAAAAGATAATGATCCCATATTGTTAGTATCTCACATATGTACTATAGTACATATAATATGTACTATATATCATAATTTAAGGGTATACATGGATTTAAATCTGGATTCATTTTTTCACACTGTTATTAGTATGAGTAATGTAGACAACTTTACTTTGAAAGAGATAAGTGTTGGTTTTTGTTGTTTAACAAAAACAGAACACTTTGAACTCTCAGAGATACAGAGAAAAGTGTCTAGCTATGTTAAGCAGTTGACTAAAAAAGGTCAGTTAGAAGAATCAATAGTTATAAATAATAAGTTCAAGATTTATAAAAAAACACATTTATTTTACGACAGCTATGACATTATTAAGACAAGAGCTTGGTTACAGGTCGAATTCATAAAAGATTGCCGTGCACAACGATCAAGATTTATTTTTGAAATGTTAGAATATGATAAGGCACTTAAAGCGTATTCTAAATCATATAAAAATAGCCATAATTTAGAAGGTATAATGAAGCCTGCTCATGCCCTTTTAGAAGACAAATGCAGCCTCCTCAAGAAAAAGATAAAAATTATTGATCAACTACTTGAGATATATAATAAAGAAGTCCGCTTAGTACTTAAGTGTGACTATTAGTTTGTAATAATTTTTATGAGTACTTTAATTGATAGATACTAAGTTCGGCTAAGCCTCTAGCATAATAGTACTCTCGGATATCCTCGTCTGGGATTTAAGCCTTTCTTATTTTTATGTAAATAAACGACCGTTTAATTAAGTCCATCTATGTTCTGGAGTATGTTGATAATTCAACACTGCGCCATTATGTTCAACAAGCATTGAACAGAGGTGAAGCATACCATCAATTAAAACGGGCAATTACTTCAGTTAATGGTAACAAATTCCGTGGAGGGGGTAATTCCACATAGCACTGGTTTGTATTCATGAAAGTCTACAGCCCTTAATTTAAAGGGCTTTCAGTCGTTTTTGTGTTTATACTGTTTTCAACTGCAAATTTAGTAACATCTTGAATATCAATAACATTATCTGTATGCCTAAATTCAAAATTTCCGAGTAAGTTAATGTGCTGCCAAGCTACAGGTGAAAAACGCTTAATTTGACTACATAACACTTCATCATTAGCAGCTTCAGCCTTTGCTAATAACTCGGAAAGTATCGATGTGTTGTAGTAAATAATACAGCAAGCTAATATTTTGTTGCATTGATTGCTTATCTCATACGCCTTGTCAGTTTTACCTAATAGTTTTTTGCCGCTAATTTGAAGAATTCCAGCTCGTAATTGATGAAATGCCTCACCTCTGTTTAATGCTCTACTTACTCGTCTTCTCAAATCGATATCATTAATGTAGTTAAGCATATATATGCTCATAGTCATTTTATCAAACTCGATAAGTGCCTTTAACGTAGGGTTTTTCTTTGAATATGATGATAATTTTCTGATGATGGTACTTTGGCTGGTTTCTTTTAGCGCTAATGAGGCAAGGATTCGTAATATGTTGTCCCATTCATCAATAATAAGTTGTTTATTAACCTGGCTCGATGGTTTAATCAACAATTCTGAGTATTCACTTGGTTTATTGAATGCAACTAAATTTTTCTCAGCTTTCATATTTAATTGAGTAAATCTTGGCATGAAGTCATAGCCAAATAAATTCATCAAAGCAAAATTAACGCGATTGATCGAATGCATGTCTCCAGAAACTGACGTGATATTAAGATCGCTAGTATTATTATATACGATATCTAATACATAGTGACTCTCGTGTTCATTAGCACCAATTATCTTGGTATTAACAGGCAAATGATTAGCAATTAAACTATAAGATACAACACCTTTACCATAGCCAAAATATTTTGTTGAGTATCTTGACTGTACTGTTTGATATCTTGTTTCGAGCTTTTGTCCATCTAAACTGGCATGAATGCCATAATCAGACAAATTATAATTATTGAATATCGGAAGTTGGGCTGTTTTATTAATGATTTGATCACTGGCATCAATCATAGAATCAATTCGGATAAATTTACCCGCAATATTTTTTAAGTTTTCCAAGCTTACATCTGATGATTCAGCGATACGCTTGTTCCCTATTGATGTGCCTTGTGCAACAAAATATGCTTTCAGGTAATCAGGTTGGGCTTTTGATTTAGATCCTTTATTGAGTATGTGGGTGAAACTATCAAAAAAACCTGTATGTTTAGCTGTGTAATCGATAACTTTTGAGATACTTTTCGTTTCAATATCCTGGTAAAAAGGATTGTTAGCTTTATCTTCTGCCCTTTTGTACGGCAGTGTCCAGGATAGGTTGTTTTCATTGATTTTTATTTCTTTATTTTCTTTTGACTTTATACGTGCATTAACCATCTTATATAGAGATTCTAATTCAATCTCTTTCTCCTGGAGTAATTCCACAATTGATTTGAGATTAAGGCAGTCAGAAAGCTCATTTAATATTTTAGCTTTATCCTTATTCCATCTTTCAAGGGAAATCAAATCATCCTCCAAATGACGATAATTGACACTGTCTGAAATAAAAGTGCTTCCTGATTTAATTGTTTGTGCAAGAGAGCGGTATAACATGACTTCATATCGCTTGATATTAACAAACTTTACATCGTGGTCATCATCTTTAGATCCCTGCGTGAATTTTACTGAGCCTTTATAGGTAATATACTTTAGTTGCGCGGTAGAAATGAAGTCGGTAGGTACTTCTGAAGCTAACCTATCATCCATTTTATCTTTGGATAACATTAATTTCTTAATAAAATTAATGGCATTGTTAAGGTGATGATTATTACCACAGCTAAAATCAATCGCCATAAAGGTACTACGCAAATTGGTTTTTATTGCATTATGCTCTTTGCTGTAATATTCCCACTCATATTTTTTGTTATTAACTTCAGGCTCAGCCAATTTATTAGTGAATTCATCAAAGTTGTCTTTTTTGATGATCGCATAACATTTTGGCCGAATTTGATCTTGGTGTATATTTTGATTATTAACAACTTTGAGCATTTGACTTGCTAATTTTCGATCTTCACCTACACCCAATTTTGCCTCAAGTATTTTTTCTCCTGCATCAACTTCGGCATGCTTTTCGTAGCCTTGAATTTTATGTACCAAATACGTTGTTAAATGATCATTCAATTTGATGAATCGCTGCCAAACAAAACACATCATACATAATCGGGACTTCATGAGTTCGAATCGTTTGAGTTGATAGACATCATAAAAATCACATATGTCGGCATAATACTGGATATTTTGTCGGGATATTGCCAGCTTGGAAATAATAGATTTTGACTGTTGAAAAATCTCAACTATTTTTTGCTGCTTTTTGAGTTCTTTACGCATTTCATTTGTGGCAAAACTCTTAGGATCTTGTTTTAAGAGCGTCAAACCAGTGATTGTTTGTTCATCTGCCAACAGTCCATCTAATGTATCCCGAGATGTTTTATCTAGTAAAGTGCCAAGTTTTTTCGCTAAACGTTTTTCTTCACGCTGTATAGCCAATGATACCAGGTCTTGTAAAGTCGAATATTTAGGTCGTACAATTTGATGCTTTTCGAAAAAATTTAATAATTCATCAAATATAAAGCGTGGGGATATATCTCTTTTTGATAAGCGTTTAGCTTGTCGGCTCACCTCTATGCCAAATGATGCCTCGTAACGCTTATAACTGTAGATACTTAAAATCGCTTTTTGGGCTGCGTAATGCTTACCTTTGGATGTTAGCTTTTTTGGAAAGTGAGTGTGTGGGAAATAACGATTAATGATAAACCAGGTATCATCTCGAACATCTGAAAATGCAAAGTTATAAAATTGTCGGGATGCTCGAAAATATCCTGATTGGAGAATATAGTTAATTTTATTATAAATACTCTTCTGTTGCTCAAGATAAACTTCATCTTCTACTGTGATCTCAAAGAGCAGCTCTCTATCTTCCGCATCTATTTTGGGAATTTCGTAAAGTTCATCAATTTCTTCACTCGTTAAAATGTTAAGGCTGTTGTTGATGGCCAAAGTACATACTCCTTTATTTATTCATTAAATGCTCACCTTCAGCTTTTAATGTTCCGTCACCGTTAACATATTTATATAAGGTAGTTGTGGTCATGCCTAGGCGTTTGGCAATATCCAATGAGACTGCATTTTTATCTGACATTGCAGTCATTGCCATCTTTAATGTAGATTTATCCATTTTTGGCGGACGTCCTCCCTTACGACCTCTCGCACGAGCCGCAGCTAAACCTGCATTTGTACGTTCACGTATTAATTCGCGTTCATATTCTGCTAATGCAGCGAAAATACCAAAAATTAGTCGTCCATTGGCCGTTGTAGTGTCAATTTCTGCACCAGTTCCCGTAAGCACTTTAAAATTTATTTTTTTGCTTTCCAAGTCATCAACTAAAGAGACAAGATCTTTCATATCTCTCCCTAATCGATCCAGCTTCCAGACAATAAGAGTGTTGCCTGGTTGCAGTGCTTTAAGACAAGCTTCTAATCCAGGGCGTGAATCCTTGCGACTGGATGCATGATCGTGATAAATCCTATTATTATCTACTCCTGCTTGAATAAGTGCATCTATCTGTAAATCCAGCACTTGAGAGCCGTCTGATTTTGAAACGCGAGCATAACCGATAAACATAAGACAAACTTGAGCCAATAAAGATAAAATTCATACTACAATCTTGCATAGTTTAAAACAATGGGTTTATTGGTTGTTTTTCGGCATATTATCGTCAAAATATAATGAACCAAGAAAACGACCGTTTTAATTACTGTAATAGAGATGACAAATTGCTATTAGCCTGATAAGCTTATTATCATCAGGTGATAATAGAAAGCAGAGAAAAAATAACATATGGAAAAAGATCCTGGGCTGGATGTATTGTTGGAGCTTCATGGCACAGAATATACCGAAGATAATAGCTATTGGTACAAAATAGAAGCGTGGGAGGTTGAGCCTAGTAAGGAAATTCCTCACGGGATCCGCTATAACCTGACGCTACACAATAATCATAATAAGCGGATTATGGGGTTCGATAACGCGCATGCTGTAAAATCAAGAAAGAAAGGTAGATTTAAGGGGCGGATTATCGCATACGATCACCTACATAAATCAGCGGTCGACAAAGGTACGCCTTATATATTTTCCAGTGCACAACAATTGTTAAATGATTTTTTCACCGAGGTTAACCGAATTTTAAGCGAGGTTGCACAATGAGTAAGTTAAAAATTGGCATTATGCCCAGAGATGAATTTCAACGCAGGATTCTTGATATTGCGGCAGGAAAAATCACACCCAAGCGTGAGGATCCAAAAATATGGTTTAGCTCTATGAAATCACTTGGAGAAGTATTAAGTGATAACAATATCCGATTATTAAAACTAATCAACGAGCATCACCCAGAAACTCTTGGTGAACTTGCTCGCTTAAGTGGGCGACACACCAGTAACTTGAGCCGTACACTTAAAACCATGGAAAAGTACGGTATTGTTGAGTTGAAAAAGCACGCCCAAAAAGTGCAAGTAATTACTAAAGCGACAGAATTCGATATCCAATATGCTATAGGGTAATGCATTTAATTGAAGTTTTGTTTTAATACCAAAATTTTTTTTATGATAATGAAAACCAATACTTTTTTAAGTGGTGAGAATAATGGCAATTACTGAAGAACAATACGGTGAGATTACAGACGAATTGGATTCGCATGAATTTTTTAACTTAGGTGATTTAGCCGGTGCAGCCAGTAATTCAAATTTACTCGCAGAGCTTGACGGTCTACATGCTCTTTCAAAGCGAGCACTCGATTATAGTTATAATAAAGAAACGCATGGATCATTGGAAAAATTTCTCGAAGAAGTTGAAGAGATGGTCGGTGGTGTTACTGGCGCAATAGAAGCACTTGAAAAAATCGAGAGCGTATTATCAAAAGTAGAAGAAGTATTGAGCAATAAACTCTATGCTGAAGAATTCGAGGGTGACTAATTTTAAATAGCGTTGCCTATAAAATGCTCACTGTGTATTTTTCGAACTGACATAGTATAAAAAATAAATAACTTTTAGTGGGTGCGGAAAGACAGCTGTATGGTTATCTTCATCACATAAAAAATTCACACACGTTATGATAATACGAAGTATCTTGCACACTTATTTGTCTGTTTATTAGAATCGGTATAATAAAAAACCTCTCAATTATATAGGTTGTTTAACCTTAGTTGAGAGGCTCTGACTTATCAATTAACAGTAGGTGTCTTTGTTAATTGCTTGTCCAGCCAATATCTACAGTAAATAGTGTTAATCGAGAGTTTTTAGTTCTACACTCATCTCTATCATAGTATGAAGGGCAATCAGCATTAACTGCGGGGTTATTCACTCGTGATCGTAACTCCAAATCTATTGTATTTAAGAATTGATTATTTACTCCATTATAAACGCCACCTCCATTCACCGGAATGCCAGATCCTCTAGGATAGCCACCGTCTCGCTTTTTAGGGTAAATAAATTGGTTCTGCGGTTGTGCACCAAAGAAACCCATCATTACTTCATAGTCAGCAACTAATACGGCTTCTTGAAATGTATAATTGTAAGTTACTGAAGTTATTTTCGCTGTATACGGAGCACCCTGATAAGTAATACAATTACTAAAGGGTAGTCTAGGCTTAGGCTGGCTAGTGGTCCAATTAGGGTAATATCCATCTGTAAATGGCATTACTACATCGTATGTAACCATGCCACCAGGTCCATAATCACTAGGCGCAAAATTTCCATCCTCCTTCACAAGGTTTAAAGTGCAAATACCTGTTGCGGCTAAAGTAGACGTAGAAACAAACGCCGTGAAGATTAATGGAATCAATGTATATATCTTTTTCATTATTAATAATCCTTTGTTAATATTAAAAATAACAAGGATACAAAAATTCTAAATAGGGTTATTTAGAATAAGTTAATTACAACAATGACTAGATAATGATTAATTACGCTCAATGTAATAACTGAATGATCCCTGCAAAACAAATAAAAAACATAGGATAAATTTATTGTCAACAATAAATAATTCTTTTTTTATTGAATACTTACGATATATTCATTATAAATTGAACTTATAGAACAATATGATGCGAAAGGTAGTAATGGCACTATTTAAACAGGATATAACCAAGTCGGCTTATGGCGAGGAAAAAGTAAGTGGCAGAGCTAGACGATGATTACCACTTAACCCTGTTAAAATGCGCTAGCCGTACGAGGTAAATGCTTAATTGTTAGATTTATCTTAACTTGAATCGATGTATGAGTTACGATTGATTATTGTGTTAATAGCGCTTTTTACGGCCTCTTGTGGTTATAAAGGTGATAGTGAGTATTTAAAAATGGAACATGGTCATTCGTAAATAAGGATATTAATTAGATGAAAAAAACAGCTTTTTCAGCAACGCTTGTTGCACTTTTTACAGCTAACGTACAAGCAGATACAGTTGGTCTATACCTTGGCAGCCAAATTTGGCAGAGTGAAGCAAGTGGTATTTTTGGTGAAGAAAACAGACTAATTGATTTTAATTTAAAAAAAGAGCAACAAATTAACTACTTTGTTGCCGTTGAACATCCTTTTCCTTTGCTCCCTAATGTACGCATTTCAAGTACAACGCTTGATACCACAGGTAAAGCTACCTTAACGCAAGCATTTAGCTTCGGCAGTGAAACCTTTCCTATTGATGACGATGTTAATGTCAGTTTTAACGTCAGTTATATCGACTACACCTTATATTATGAATTATTTGATAATGGTTTATTTTCATTTGATTTGGGTTTAACCGCTAGAGACTTTAGTGGTGCCGTTACTGTTACAGGGCCAAAAATTATTGATGATGATGATGATTGTCCTCAAACATCGCAAGGTAATCCTTGTACATCAACACCAACATCAAGTTCTGTTACTCCTACAGGTAAAATAAAAACCGACGAAATTGAGCCTATGTTGTATGTTGCTACCAACATTATCTTGCCGTTAACTAACTTAAGTGTATTTGCTCAAGGTGATTTTTCATTAATAAATGACCATACACTTTTTGACTATCATGTTGGTTTAAGTTACGACCTCGTTAAGAGTAGGGTGGGACATTTTAATCTGACCTTAGGATATCGTGCCGTGAAAATGGAATTTGAAAATTTAGACAATTTATATACAGATCTTGAATTTAAAGGTGCTTTTGTTGGCGTGATTGCACACTTTTAAAGCTGATCAAATAATATACTAGGAAGTTTTGAATTTAGGTATGTAATTAATATTATTATTGTTCAATGAGTTAAGTGGGTTTTAGTTAAAGAAATTATGAGCACGAAAGCGCTGTAGGCATTGTAACTTAGGGGGTGTAGGGTTTCTTGAATACAAACCAGTGCTATGTGGAATTAACCCCTATTCGATTTAAGATCAAAATTCTTTTTGACATTAGTAGAATGACAATAGGCACACATATAATTCCAATTCTGTCCAGTATTGGTCCAAAAAAATTCCTGATGCTTTTGGGTGAACTGTGGATATAGGTGAAACCATCGTTGGCCGCCATCAGCCTTAGCACGAGAATCCCAAGCAAAAGGAATAAGCTGAACACGTCCGTCATCAAATTCAACCATGTATTGCTGTAATGGCTGGTAGCCAAAAGTATATTTTATTTGGTAGTCGTGAAACTGACCGTCCGGCCCTTCAATATTGACCCAATATTGTTCGTCTTTTTTGAAGAAACTATTTTGTTTGCTGTTGAATTCTAGTTCAGCATTGTTAAAATCAGCTAGTACTGCGTCTGGTTTTGCGTGCCGCATCGCCATATCATGATGCGAGCCTTGCCAAGCTTGGAATTGTTTTTCATGGCAGCTTTGACATTGCTCAGAGCCAAGGTAGTTATTTAAACTGCTCATTGACGTTGCATTCGTTGCTGAGATACATACAAGCATGCAAATAATATGAACAGTCCAGAATCCCAAGGTTCGGTATTTTATTGTATTAAATGGTAATTCAATCAAATGTGTACCTTGATTCTAATTGTGAACCCTTTAGTAAAGTATAAACCCAAATCGACAAAACTATTTTTCGCTCAATTAGGAATGAATAAAATAAATTTATTATCAGCATTGAATATTATTTTTTTGGTAAAAATGAATATTATTTGTTCCCTGAATCACTTCTACTTTACCTTGAGCACATAAATAATTAAGACTTGCCAAAGCTTCTCCATAAGCAAACATCAAATTGCTGTCATTTAACTTACCTTTAAAGAGTATAGGTAAAACGTCTGTAACGGTTCTTGGTTGTTGACAAAAATCATATAAGTTATTGATGTTTTTTTCCATCTCTTCAATCAACTTATTCAAGCGAACATTTCCACCGTTAAAAGGGAGTCCATGAGAAGGCAGCACTAAGGTTTTGTTATTAATTGTTTTATTAAGATAATGACAGGAAGATAAAAAATCAGCCATTGGATTGACATCTGGCCTTGTTGGCCAAACGCTTACATTTGATGAGATAGTGGGAAGTAATTGATCGCCGGAAATAAATAGGTTTAATTTTTCACAGAATAAACAGATATGCTCTGGAGAATGACCGGTACCTACATGCACTTGCCACAAATATTTTCCCAATGTAACGCAGTCTTCATGCTTCAATTGCTGATAAATACTTGGTACTGGGTAAATAAGGTCGCTGAAAATTTTAATATGCTTTAAATAACGTTGAGCTTCTTTATCACCTGCGCCAGCGAGTTGATAAAATTGCTCTATTTGGCTAAACGGTGCTTGTACCTTTTTGGCAAATAATTGATGATAAAATTCAAATTCACCTTTTGACATCAGTAATTGCGCGCTTTGCTGCTTAGATATCCAGCCGACAAGACCGATATGATCGGGGTGAGCATGGGTGCAAATAACCCGACCAATAGGTTTGTTCTTTAGTTGGCTCGAAATTATTTCCAACCAACTGTTTTTTGATGATGGAGTGTTTGGTCCTGTATCAATTAATGTCCAATCGCTATCTTCTTCGATAAGCCATAAATTGATGTGATCTAAACTGAAGGGCATTGCCAGACGCAGCCAATAAATACGAGGTGATATTTCCTGTATCACATTGAATTCAGGCTGTTTAGAAAAAGGGTAAGTGATATCTGTCATCTTATGATCCTGCCATAAAGGGCTTTGTTATTCGTTTCAATATAAATGCTATACCGTCGCGTTTAGCGTTGGCGCATTGGACTGCGCCCACTATTGATTTAGAATACTCAATAGTAGGTTTATTTTGTAATTTTACATTTTAGTCATATTGACGAGGTTTTAATTTCATTACCTTTTCAGTTATAGCCTCAACATTAAAACTGGCTGGATCTTGTCGGGGAGGGTACTTAATAAACGTTTTTAAGAATTGCTGAGAGACCAATATTGATTGATACAGATAAGGTAAACGCTCAAACATCCATCGACTATAGGCACCTGCTTCAAGTTGTGCACGTTCGAAAGGATCTTGACGCAAATTAAAAATAAGTGGTAATCGGAGTTGAGTATATGGTTTATGCCATACGTCGACGCCAGTGGCTTCTTGTATTGAGTACATGACTTTCCAATCACCCATGCGTATCGCTGAATATTCTCCGTCATCAGTAAAGTAGAAAAAGTTCTCTCTAGGTGAGGTAACTGATTTTCCAGACAGGTAATCAGTTAAGTCAAAACCATCTAAATGAACATTAAATTTGGTACCGTTAATCTGATGGCCATCTAGCAACTTATTTTTAATGTTAGGCTCGCCGGCAGCAGCAAGCAATGTAGGAAGCCAATCGTTGTGAGCGGCTAATTCATTAAATATAGAGCCTGGCTTAACCGTACTAGGCCAACGAACCATTGAAGGAACTCGAAAGCCTCCTTCCCATGTGGTGTTTTTCTCACCACGAAAGGGGATCATACCACCGTCAGGCCAAGTAAACATTTCTGCGCCATTATCAGTTGAGTATAAAACAATGGTATTACCAGCTATTTTTTTCTCATCTAAGAAGTCAAGTAATTGACCAACGTGACCATCGTGCTCTAACAAACCATCGCCATATAGCCCACCTCGTTTTGATAACCCCTGACTTTCTTCTTTCAAGTGAGTCCAAACATGCATACGGGTTGCCGTCCACCAGACAAAAAAGGGTTTGTCTTGTTTAACGGCTTTGTCCATAAACTTAATCGCAGCTGCCGTTATTTCGTCGTCAACTGTTTCCATACGTTTTTTAGTTAGAGGGCCTGTATCTTCAATTTTTCCATCGGCATATGAATGGATAACACCTCGGGGGCCAAATAACTTCTTAACTTGTGGGTTTTTGGGATAATCAGCAAGTTCTGGTTCTTCCTCTGCATTTAAATGATAAAGATTACCGAAAAATTCGTCGAAGCCATGCTCTGTTGGCAAAAACTCATCTTTATCGCCTAAATGATTTTTACCAAATTGACCCGTCATATAGCCCAGTGGTTTAAGGAGCTCGGCAATGGTAGGATCCTCTTTTCGAAGACCTTTATCTACACCTGGTAAGCCAACTTTGGTCAAGCCTGTACGCACGGGATGTTGACCGGTAATAAAAGCTGAGCGCCCAGCAGTACATGAATTTTCACCATAATAGTCGGTGAACATGCCGCCTTCTTTTGCTATTCGGTCAATGTTAGGTGTTTTATAACCCATCATGCCGTGACTATAGGCACTGACATTAGACATGCCGATATCATCACCCCATAGTACCAATATATTTGGTTTGTCGGCGCCATAAACAGATGAGGTTATAAGGAAGGTAAGTATTATTGCTGTTGATAAGCAGCATTTAAATACGCTTTTAGGTAAAATGTCCATAGCGTCTCCATATTTAGGGTAAAAAGCTCAGCAAATTAATTGTACTGAGCTACAGGCATATTAAATTATGCGTTTATTTTAATTGGATTAAACCTGACGATCCTGATCCTTCCAAAATGTTTCACGCACTTCTCTTTTAAGCACTTTTCCAACGGGAGATAAGGGTATTTTATCCCAGAATATCACTTCTTTAGGTGCTTTTATGCTCCCTAAAGTTTCTTTACATAGCACTCTTATTTTTTCCGGTTCAATGGTTTTGCCAGGTTTTAATTCAATGACTGCAGTAATTTGCTCACCCCATTTTTCATGTGGAGTACCAATTACCGTTGACACCATCACTTCGTCAATACCATTGATTAAATTTTCAATTTCGACCGGATAAACATTAAAACCACCTGATATAATCATGTCTTTTAGTCTATCAACGATAGTGATAAAACCACGTTCGTCTTTAATTCCAACGTCAGTAGTATGGTGCCAGCCAAATTTAGAAACTTCTGCAGTAGCTTCTGGGTTATTGTAATAGCAGTTCATTACTGAACCACAGCGAACAACAATTTCACCTTTTTCACCAGAAGGTAAAATATTTCCTTGTGGATCCATTATCTCTATATGGGCATGCTTAGTTGCACGGCCTGCTGAACGCAATACATCCATGTTTAAACTGCCGTCTTCGTTAATGTAGTCTTTTGGACTTTTAACAATAACAGGGAAAAGATTTTCTGTTTGGCCATATACTTCGTACATTACAGGCCCAAACACTGCTGTTGCTTCTGAATAACGCTCAGGTGAGACAGGGGATGCGCCTATGACTATTGCCTTTAAAGAAGAAGTATCAATGTCTTTAATACGAGGGTGAGCTAACAGCCCATAAAGTGCCGCTGGCGGTAAAAATATGGATTGTATTTTATGAATATCAATCGCTTCTATTACACTGTCTGGAATAAAGCCTGGTAACATGCGTAAACAACCGCCGGCTGCAATACAGCCCAAACCAAACATGCCTGCCGCGTGTGTCATGGGAGCAACAACTAAGTTTGTGTCATTTTCATCAACGGGTAACGACAGCATAATGTTTGATATGAAACATTCAAAGTTTTTATGGTTATGTACAACCCCTTTAGAAGGGCCGGTAGTTCCACCTGTAGCCATAACAATAGCCATCGCCATAGGGTCAACTTTTTCTGAAACGTACTCATCTGCAGCATCTACAACTAAGTCGTCCATAAAAGCTGATTCTTCAGTGCTCCTATCAAGGCATATAAAGTGTTTGATTGTCGGGCATTGTTGACGAACTTTAGCCACATTTTCATCTAAGCTGCTATCAAATATTAAGCAGTCAATTTCAAAAAAATTAAATAGTTCGATGTTGGTTTCTATGGCATTACCGGCGTTTACTGGAAACCAAACTAAGTCAGCCCTGTTTGTGCCTAATACTGATAAAAAAGCTTTTGCTTTATTAGGGCTATACACTGCAACTTTTTGCCCAGCTAGTAAACCACATTTTGTTCGTAGTGTGTTTGCAATTTTATGGACATAAGGCTTAGCCTCTTTATAGGTATAGCTGTCGTTGTCATCAATTAAGACAAGGTTATTAGGACAACGTGATGCTGCAGCATCAAAATAGTCTGAAAATCTCATGGTAATTACTCCTCCACTTCTAGTTTATAGGGCTTTTCGTAGGATCATTTCTATTACAGGCTCAGGTACTGGATATAAAATATAGAGTACGTCGTGTTTTACACTGGCAATAGCTTCCTTTAGATTAATTTCGGTTACACCAAATCGTTTTAAAGAGCCATCGAAGTCACAGGCTCGTTGAATCCCTCTTATATGGGCTACTACTTTAGCGAGTGTTTGCTCTGCATTTAGTCCTTTGCTATCAAGTGACAGAGCATCTGCCATTCGCTGTGCATTAGGTAGGTAAAAATCCGCCAGCGTTTCAATTACAACGGGTAGCATTATTCCGTTAGCATCACCGTGTGGTATATGAAAAGTGGCACCTAAGGCATGAGAAAAGTTGTGTACAGGAAATGCGGAGAAAGCGTTAACCACTGCGTTACAAGCCATAGTACTTGCTTGTAGTAACTTTGACCGACAATCGACATTTGTTGGTTCTTTTGCCACCTTGGGCATATTTTCATTTATGACTTTTGCTGCTGTTATGGCATGAGCATCTGAAAATAGGTTCGCTTTTGGTGATGCAATGCTTTCTATTGCATGAGTTAAAGCATCAAACGCAGTGGCAACGGTAATTGACTTAGGTAAGCCAAGGGTCAACTTAGCATCTAGTACTGCCATGTCAGCATCTAAATAGGGGGCTAGTACTAATGACTTTATATTAAGTACTTGGTTGTGGATTACCGCTCCGTTTGTTACTTCAGCACCTGTACCTGCAGTGGTTGGGATGGCAATGTGCGGGATCATGCTCGGCTTTGCCTCTGGCCAAGTTTCCAATTTTAGGCCTAATTTTAAAATATCACAAATGTCAGTTAAGTGATGGTGTAAGCAATATTTTAACCCTTTAGCAGCATCTAAAACACTACCCCCACCTAATGCTAAAATACTATCGGCGGCTACAGAGCGAGCATAGGCAACTAAGTCGTTGATTGATTCTGAGCCAGCGTCGGGAGTGACTTTGGCATATACTCCCACTAATTGCATATCTGGCCCATTATTTAAAGTAAAGACGTCTTTCACTCGATTAACTAATCCAGCTTTTTCCAAGCCTTCATCGCTAACAAGTAATACTCTTTTTCCGCCTAACCCGCGAAATAGACTTGGCACTTTGATGATACTGTCTGCACCGCTATGAACAACGGTACGCATGTTATAAGTAAAATATCCTGAAGTTGACATGATGAGTCTCTCTTATTTTATGATTACTGTTGCGGTGAAGTATGTAGTAAAGACCACATCATTTTATTACGTGGATCACGTTCAAGTGATACGCCAATCGTCTTGGTTTGCATAAAAGCTTGTAAGCCAGCGATACCAAATTCACGACCTATACCACTATTCTTGTAACCACCAAAAGGTGCATCTGAGCGCAGCATGTGCCAGTCGTTTATCCAGATTGATCCTGCTTGTAATTGCTTGGCAATTTTTTGAGCATGAACTAAATCATCACTCCATACTCCTGCCGATAAGCCATATGAGGTTTCATTGGCAATTTCAATCGCCTGTTGTTCATCACTAAATTTAATTACACTAAGCACTGGGCCAAATATTTCTTGCTGAGCAATGTCCATATCATTTTTAACATCTGTGATTATGGTTGGTTGAACATAATACCCCCCCTCAAATCCCTTGGGCTTAATCGGCTCACCACCACAAACAAAAGTTAAACCTTGTTGCTTGGCTCCGTCAATATACCCCATGATGCGGTCGTATTGATTTTTATTGGCAATCGGGCCATAAGATGTTGCTGGATCTAACGGGTTACCTACCACTAAGGTGTCACATACTGCTGCAAGTTTTTCCATTAATTGATCATGAATGGCTTCGTGAACTAAAATGCGTGTACCAGATTCACACGCTTGGCCTGAATTAAATAAGCCGCCAAAGGTTATACCATATGCTGCAAGGTCGAGATCTGCATCTTTCATAACTATTGCTGGGCCTTTGCCACCCAACTCCAAACCCACAAGTTTGCAACTTTCAGTAGCCATTTTTTGAATATGTTTGCCAACACAGGTAGAGCCAGTAAAAGATACTTTTCCAACGTCTGGGTGAGTAGTAAGCGCTTCACCTACACTAGCACCGTCACCATTTACTACATTTAGAACACCTTTAGGTAAAACGTCTGACAGTAGTTGCACCAAATGAGTTGTGCTTGCTGGTGTATATTCAGAAGGTTTAATTACAACGGTGTTTCCTGCGGCAAGGGCTGGTATTATTTTTGCTACAGCAATAAAAATAGGAAAGTTCCAAGGCGTAATTAATGCACAGACACCGATGGGTTCTTGCCAAACTTGTGCGTGACCCGCTTCAGGTAGAGGCTTAGTGGGTAAATCAACTATATTATTAGTCGTTTTTATTAAATCAGCATAGTAGCCGATTAAATCGATTACAATAGGGATGTCCATACCAGCTGCACGGCGGATGGTACCGCCAGAATCTCGTGATTCGATAAACATTAACTCTTCAGCATGAGCCCCAATCACCTGACCACATTTGAATAACAAGTCTCCACGGTCATTGTTACTCATTTCACGCCATGAAGGTTGATTAAATGCCCGCTTTGCTGCAGCTACTGCAGCATCGACATCACCCTTGTCCCCCATAGACATGGTTGCATAAACTTCACCATTTGCTGGGTTGATTACGTCAATTGATTCAGGCGTATGCCCTAAATAATCTTGCCCATCGATAAAATGGCCATAATGGAGTTCTTGTTGTAAAGACATAGCTTCCACCTCTGTTTTAGTAATTAATATTTGTATGTAATTTAAACAACCGCCATAGCCTTAAGTTTAGCGTATTGTTCATCAGATAAGTTCAACTGAGCTAAAATCTGCTCTGTATGTTCACCAAATTTTGGTATTTTCCCTACTTGTGATGGCGTCTTATTCAATTTCGGTGCTGGTGCAGGTTGAATTAAATCATTCTCGACGACAAAATTATGTCGAGCCACATTATGTGGATGTTCAACCGCTTCTTTGAGCGACATTACTGGGGCATAACATGCATCAGTACCTTCAAAAATATTATTCCAATGCACTTGTGGTTGAGATTTAAAGTATTTCGTTAATTTGGTTATTGCTAAAGGCCATAATGATTTATCGTATTGCATTGAAAAATTAAGATCGTCAGCAAATCCAGCAAGCGTAATAAATTCTTTGTAAAAATTAGGCTCTAGAGCCTGAACCGTTATATATTTATCATCAGCACATTGGTAGGTATTAGCCCAAGGAGAGGCACCAGTTAAAAAATCACCGCCACGTTGTTCTCCGACTAAGCCATTGGCATACAAACTGGTTAGTAAAGTCTGCATGTACACATTGCCATCGCAAATTGCAGCGTCTATCACTTGTCCTTCACCGGTGCTAAGTACATGAATATAGGCAGCTAGCATGCCCATGACTAAATGCAACGAACCGCCGCCAACATCACCAATAATAGTGGCAGGAGGGAATGGTTTATCGTTAGCAAAACCGCTGTAAGCTAATACACCAGAAATGGAGGCATAATTTATGTCGTGGCCTGCGGCTTGAGCTAAGGGGCCATGCTGTCCCCAACCAGTCATTCGACCATAGATCATTTTTTTATTACGTGCTAAACACACTTCTGGTCCCAAACCTAAGCGCTCTATTACGCCAGGACGAAAACCTTCAATAAACATATCGGCTTGTTCAACGAGTGATAACACTAGTTGGATTGCTTCTGGTTGTTTTAAATCAAGAGCAATTGATTGTTTTCCTCGTTTAAAAAACTCTGTTTTGTTTGAGTTAAAAAGGCCAGCAGCATTTGGGTTATCGGTTTTACGTTCAATTAAAATCACTTCAGCACCCAAGTCTGCTAGCATCATGCTAGCGATAGGTCCTGGACCTATGCCGGCTATTTCTATTACTTTAATACCTTGCAATGCACTCATAATCTTTAACCTATTATTTTTTTAAAAGTCCGAAATTTACTTTTTTTAAATTCAGCTTAAACATTGCTACTAATTACCAATAAATACAGGTTTGCGTTTTTCTGAAAATGCCGCTAACCCTTCTTGAATGTCAGCAGATAAGAAATGTTCACGTAATTCGAGGAGTTCAGAATCTAGCGCTGATTGTCGAGTTTGATCCTGCGCTTGATTCGCTATTTTTTTCATACGTTGCAGCACTAATGGGCTTTTTTCTGCTAGGTCGTCACAAAGTTCTTGAACACGAGAGTACAGTTGCTCATGCTCTACAATTTCGTTAACCAGTCCGTATTGCTTCATTTCGCTTGCCGGTAATGATTTGCCTGTAAATAATAAATATTTAGCGACGTTGACAGGTACTAATTTAGGCAATATTGCCGCGCCACCAGCACCGGGGAATACACCAAAATTTGAGTGGGCGTCACCCAATGTTGCCTTGTTTGATGCAATGACAATGTCACAACACATAGTAAGTTCTAAACCGCCAGCCATGGTCATGCCGTTTATTGCGGCTATTACGGGTTTCGAGCAGTTGCGTAGGGCCCCAAAACTAGTACGGCATTGCATTAAAAAATCTTTTTCACCTGGCTCTGCTTTTTCAAGTACTTGCTTTAAATCAGCTCCTGCACAAAAAGCAGGGCAGTCGGTAGCTGCGAGTACTACAACGCGAATGTTATCGTCTTGTTCAAAATCGGTTAAAGCGATTGCTAATTCTTCCAAAATAGTGCGTGTGAGTGAGTTAAACGCCTTTGGTCGATTAAGTATTAACCAGCCTGCTTGACCTTTCTTTTCTACTAATAATTCTGACATGTTGTTCTCCTCTTAGCGTGCCTGCATGACTGTTGCAGCATCAAGACGTAAACAACGACCATTTACATAGGCATTTTCCGCAAGATAAGCACATGTGTGGGCAAATTCTGCCATGTCACCCATACGTTGTGGGGCTTGGCACATAGCAGTGAGTGCGACTTGTACTTTCTCGTCTAGTGATTTAATCATAGGTGTGCCAAATAGGCCTGGAGCGATAGAATTGACGCGAATACCATACTTACCTAATTCACGAGCAGCGGGTATATTCATGCCATTTACTCCTGCTTTAGAACTAGAATAAGCTGATTGGCCAATTTGACCTTCAAAGGCAGCACCAGAAGAAATGTTGATAACAACACCTCGCTCACCTTTTTCATCGGGTTCGTTTTTCGCCATTTGCTCGGCACATTTTGCCATGACATTAAATACGCCATTAAGGTTTACGTTAAGTACCATGGCGTATTTTTTAAGGCTGCTTGCTTTGCCTTCCTTATCCAAAATTTTACATGGCAATGGCACACCTGCGGCGTTAATGTTTACATGGATAGCATCAAATTTAGCCACGATATCGGCAACGGCTGCATCGATACTTTTTTCGCTGGTGACATCGGTTTGACAAAATATTGCATTATTTTCACCGAGCAATGTTATAACTTCGGCACCGGCTTCAGCGTTTAAATCTAATAAAGCTACTTTCGCACCTTTTTCAGTCACCATATATTCTGCCGTTGCACGGCCTAAACCAGATGCACCACCTGTGATCACGACAACTTTATTTTGTAAATTCATTTATATATTCTCTTCGATATTTGTTAAAGTAAGAGTAAAACTCTAGCCTTTTTTAATGTTAATCAATTATCTAAAGGCTTGAACCCCTGTCAGCATACGTGCAATCAGTAGCTTCTGAATTTCAGTCGTGCCATCAGGAATAGGGCCAATAATGGCTTCACGAGCTAAACGTTCCACAACAAACTCTTTAGTAACACCGTTACCGCCATGTATTTGCACCGCTTGACGTGTGGTGTTAACACCAATTTCCGTGCCGTACCATTTGGCCATTGAACACTCTACGTCACAACGAATACCTTTATCGATCATATCGCCGGCACGCAATGTTAATAGCCTTGCTGCATCGATTTGGGTTGCCATAGTGGCAATTTTTTCAGCAATTAATTGATGTCCAGCTATTTGTTTACCGTGTTGAGTACGCTCTTGTGAATATTTAATTGACTCTTCTAATGCTCGACGACCCAATGAGTAACCCCACGCTGCCATATGACAACGAGCGCGTTCAAAAGTTACCAGTGTGTTTTTTAAACCATCGCCAATACTTCCCACGGTGTTAGCGATAGGCACACGCACATCTGCCAGAAAAATTTGCGAAGTAGACTGGCTGTTGAGCGCCATTTTAGGAATGCCACGTACCTCCATTCCCGGTGTTCCTGCAGGGATCGCTATATGGGTCAATTCCCCTTCACCTGTTTTACAGGTACAAACGAATAGATCCATGTGTTCACCATTGGAAATCCAGGTTTTCTCACCATTAAGTACCCAATCATTGCCGTCTCGTACCGCACGTGTTTTCACAGCTGCAACGTCGGAGCCAACATCTGGCTCAGATATACCAACGGCGATAAATTTTTCGCCACTCAATAATCCAGGAACATATTCATCACGAATATGTTCGGGAGCGTTATTAATCAACAAATCGGCACCGACTACATTAATGAGGGCTGGCATAGCCAAATCTAAGGAAACGACAGCAACTTCTTCCCATAACAATAAATGTGTTACCCAATCCATGCCTAGGCCGCCAAACTCTTCAGGGTGTGGCGCACAAACCAAACCGAATTCGGCTAAACTTTGGTGCCAGCCTTGCAGCTGTTCTTTGCTGAAATGACCTTCACCATGTGCTTCAAGCTGTGGCTTGATTTCTTTGTTAAGAAATTTACGCAGGCCTTCGGTAGCCATTTTTTGTTCTTCTGTCATTAAAAAGCTCACTGTCTTCTCCTCAATTTTATTTTTTATTTAGTTCCGTACTTATTTTGCGAGTATATTGACTGCTACGGCACCTTCTTCTATACCAACTAGACCACCACTGTTTTCATGAACAGCGTGTCTTGCTCCTTCAACTTGACGGACACCAGCTTCACCGCGTAATTGAGTGACCAACTCGTGAAGTTGACCTAAACCGGTAGCACCTAACGGATGTCCCTTAGATTCAAGACCACCAGACGTGTTGATTGGTATACGTCCACCAATGCTAAAGTCACCTCGCTCAGCTGCTGGACCTGCTTCACCGAAAGGCACTAGTCCAAGATTTTCTGCATGCAGTATTTCACCCATAGCTGTTGCATCGTGTACTTCCGAGACATCCATATCTTGAGGACCAACGCCTGCTTGCTCATAGGCTTCCATTGCACATAAATGAGCGCAATGTAACTCAGGATTTGAATAAGAGCGATCAGTTGCACTTCGAGTAACTGTCGCTAACACTTTGATGGCGCGATTTTTGTCAGAGCCAATGCGTTTAAGCCCATCTTCGTTACAAACGATTACTGCAGCTGCACCATCAGAAATTGGCGCACACATGGGTAATGTCAGTGGGTAAGTAATAGGTGGCGCATTCAATACTTCTTCAATCGAATAGGCTTGTTGAAATTGAGACAGAGGATTGTGCGTAGAATGTTGGTGGTTTTTTGCTGAAACAGCCGCTATTTGGCGTTGAGTGGTACCATACTTATGCATATGAGCACGAGCAAATGCGGCATATACAGACATAAATACGCTATAAGGACGGTCAGACTCATGACCTTCTGGCACAACAAAATCTTTTGCAGGAGCTAACAACCTTGCTAAATTTGCATCGGGTTCAGATAAATCCCAAGCGCCGTCAAAAACAGAAAACATTCTTGCTTTATCAGTAATGTTCATTTTTTCAGCGCCAATGGCTAATGCCACATCACAGCTTCCCGCTTTTAACATTTGAACAGCGAGATGAAAACCAGAAGAGCCAGCGGTACAGCCATTCTCAACATTAAATACAGGAATGCCTTGTATACCAATTTTGCTTAGATAGACTTGACCAGGGATAAAGGTTTGTCCTTGAAGATGACCTTGAGTGGTTCCTGAATAAAAAGCGGTACCGATATCTGATTTTTCACAACCAGCATCTTTTATCGCTGCGTCTAATGCTTCATCACATAGACTTTCCATACTGCGTTCGATATGACGACCAAATGGTGTCATTCCGACACCGACTATATATATATTTGACATTCCAAGTGACCCTTAATTTTGACTTGCTAAAAGGCTAGCATCTCAATTTAAATAATCTCATGGGGTAATGTGTCAATGGATTCGATAGTTTGGCTTAAAATTACAACTATAAAGTGTCAATTTTACGGTCTGAAGTTTATAAACTAATGAACTGAGCATATTTAAATAATCACTCGTTGTTTTAAATTAGGAGTGCTTATTGGTTATCACAGTTCTATTTTGTAGATTATTTTGAGATAAATAAAAGAAGTACAAGATGATTGCTGCTAATTTAAGAAATTTCTTGAAGCTGGAATAATTACCAATTTTTCTTATAGTAAACAAACCGTGAACACTCGAAACTGCTCGTGCTATTAGACTATTTAGCTTTAGATCAGTTGATGTCTTTGTGAAAAACCATTCAAAATCCTACATGTAAAATTGGGCCTTAATTGTTCACATGATGGCCTATATTAACACTATTGTATTTATCAATATTTGCTAACTTGTAATGACAATAATTATAAATTGTAACTAATTTTTTAGTCCAATATAACGAATTTAAAGTAGGTAATACATTATGAACATTAAAGATTTTCCAAAAACACCAATCGCCAAGGTATTGTGCATAGTGTTGGGATCGACTTCATTTGCCAGTTTAGCTCAAGAAGAAGCAAAGGATGTTAAGGCAAAAGGTTCTGCACTTGAAATTATTGAAGTAACGGCACGTAAGCGTATTGAATCTGTGCAGACCGTGCCAAGTAGCATAAGTGCGGTCACCGGTGAACACATTCAAGGCATGGGAGTGAATAATGTTGAAGACTTATCTAAATACGTACCTGGTCTGGAACAACCAAAATTAGCCAACCACAGTCGATTGTCACTGCGTGGTGTATCATCAGGGGATAACCAGTCATTTGAGCAGTCTGTCGGCACCTACGTAGATGGCGTTTACCGTGGCCGAATGAATCAGCAACGCGCTGGTTTCTTTGATATGCAACGTGTCGAAGTACTGAAAGGACCGCAACTTACATTGTATGGTAATAGCTCGGTCGGTGGTGCCTTAAGCATGATCACTAATCGACCTGATGTTGGTGATGATCTAAATGGCGAATTCACGGTTAAGTATGAAACTGAGTATGAAGAAGCTCAGATCTTGGGTGGGCTCAATATCCCGGTAACGGATGAGTTTGCTCTGCGTATTGCTGGTAAGTGGCGTGATCAGAACAAAGGTGCGGCGTTTAATAACTACACGGGGAAAGATGAACCCTACTTCAAAGATTATGCTTTTCGCATCGGCGCAGTGTGGCAGCCACGGGATGATCTGAGCCTATACTTACGTCATGAGCAAGCTACATTTGAGAAGTTCGGTGAGTCACTGGCCATTTATCGTCATGTTAATCCGGATTTCACTGACGTTGAAAACTCGCCATTGGCGCCATTTGGAATTGGCACTGGCGAAATGAATACGGGTAATGACGATTCCATTTTCAATAACGGTCCGTCAGGGAATAAAAATGAAAGTGATGAAACCATGCTAGAGGTTGTATGGTCTATCAGTGATAATACGACTATTACCTCTATTACAGCTCAAAGTGGTTATGACTATTTTCATACCTTAGATATTGATATGACACCCGAAGATATCATGTCATCTAATGTTCCAGAAGATTATGAACAGTTTTCGCAAGAGCTTCGCTTTGATATGATAGTTAATGAGCAAATTAATTTGATGGGTGGGCTCTACTATCAAGATGCTGATTTCAATACCGGCTTTGACGTTGATTTTTATTTAACTCAACTAGGTATGCCAAACTTTACTCGTTCAAATTATCTTGAACAAAAAACAGAACAAAGCGCGATTTTTGCTCAAGTAGACTATCAGGCAACAGACAAACTTTCATTGACCTTAGGTGTGCGGTATAGCGATATCGAAAAAACCGCTACACAAGGGTTAACTCTTCTTAATATCGATGGAACGGTAGATACTCGTCCTGCTTTCCCTGATGGTCACCCTTATGCGGGCTTGACTCCAGCTTTGCTGAGTTATTGGGGCGCTTTGAAATCGGTAGGTGCGCCGCATGAGTTTGAGAACATGAAGCGCGAAGAAAGTCACACTATGGTACAAGCCAGCGCAAGTTACTTCTTCACTGATAGCTTCATGGGCTATGTTAATTTTGCTGACGGCGCCAAGGCTGGTGGCTTCGATACTTTGTATGAAGGTCCAGCATCGGCATCACCGCTGGGTACTTCGCCTGGTCCAAGTGCCGGTACTCCGGAAGATACCCAATTTGAAGATGAACAGGTTACCGCGTACGAAATCGGCTTTAAGTCTGACTGGGATGATATGCGTTTGAATGTTGCAGTGTTCTATGGCACTTATGATGACTTGCAGACCTCCATTTTCAATGGTTCCATCGGATTCAACGTTGGTAATGCGGGTAAGACTATACAAAAAGGTATTGATGTAGAGTTTATTTGGCAAGCTACCGATGACCTAAGCATTACAGCCAATGCTGAGTATTTAGATTTTTACTATGACAAGTTTGAGGGCGCTGCCTGTAGTTTAACTGAAGTATACAAAGGTGAAGCGGACGAAAACGGCCAGTGTGATTGGTCTGGAGACAATCTGGCTTGGGTGCCAGAGTTTACAGCGGTTGTGGCAGCAGAGCATCTGACTGAAGTTATGGATAACTATGAAGTGTCGAATATGCTAAGCGTGAGTTACAAGTCTGAACATACCATTGACTCTAGTAACGAACAGGGTTTGATGCAAGATGGTTATGCTCTAGTTGATTATCGTTTAAAAGTGACTCCTATGGACAGTAGCTGGCACGTAGCACTGACGGTCAATAACCTCTTTGATGAAGATTATGAGATCTACCTCACTAAGATCCCACTAATCGCGGGGGCGTACAGCAACGGCGTGCATCAAAATGCTCGTAGGATTAACCTTGAGTTTGGTTACAGTTTTTAACTAACAAAAGCCTGCTTGTGTAAAACAAACAGGCTTTTTTTAATCTTATGTCTCGTCCTGGAATGTGTTTACACATATAGGACTTATTATGAACAGCTCAAACACAGTGCACGCTAAACGAACACAACGTGATTATTCATTAGGCTTTAAATTACAAGTTGTTGCCGCAGTAGAAAAAGGCGACATGACATACAAACAAGCACAAAATATCTATGGTATTCAAGGTCGTTCAACAGTACTTACTTGGTTAAGAAAACACGGTAAGATGGACTGGACTCAACCACCTAAGATAACGATGCCCAAATCACCTAAAGCAAAAGAAAGCCCCGCCCAAAAAATAAAACGTCTTGAACGAGAGCTTGAGGATGAACGCCTGCGAAACCTTTTACTCAATGAAGTCGTTGATATTATTGATGCTCAGCATGGAGCAGGTCTTCGAAAAAAGCTTATAGCCAAGGAGCAAGAAGCCTTCAAAAGCAAAAAGTAGTTAGCTTAGAACGTGCTTGTATGCTGCTTGGTATAACGAGACAAGCCATTTATCAACGAGAGAATCGAGCAAAGCAACGTGCACTTGAACTCTTACCCGTTAAGCAAATGGTATTAGAAATACGTCGTTACATGCCGCGCATAGGAGGTAGAAAACTTTACTTTCTACTTAAGCCTAATTTCAAAGAGCAAGGGATAACCTTAGGTCGAGACAGTTTCTTTACTTATTTAAGAAGTGAAAATTTATTGGTTAAGCCCAAGCGTAGTTACACCAAAACGACTTACAGTAAACATTGGATGAAAAAGCATCCTAACTTGTTAAAGGAAGTACAACCTAAGAGACCTGAAGAGGTCTTCGTAAGTGATATAACCTATGTTCAATCAGAGCAAGGGGTTCACTATCTATCGCTGGTAACGGATGCATATAGCCGTAAAATTATGGGTTATGAACTCAGTGATGAAATGAAAGCAACTGATGTGGTTAAAGCACTAGATATGACTGTAAGTAATCGCCAGTATGAGTGTGATGCTATCCATCACTCAGATAGAGGCTTACAGTATTGCTCACAGGTATATCAAGAAAAACTTAATGTAAGTAACATAGTACCATCAATGACAGATGGCTATGATTGCTACCAAAACGCACTGGCAGAGCGTATTAACGGAATACTAAAACAAGAATTTCTCTTATATCAATGTCAAAATCTAGACGAGTTAAAACAACTCGTTGGTGAATCAATATTGATATACAATGAAATGAGGCCGCATTTGAGTTTAGGAATGAAAACGCCAAACCAAGTGCACAAAAAAGACCAGGAGCAAAAGCTACTGGCCTTCCATTAAAAACCGTCAACGTATATTAGGACGGGACATTATGTTGTTTTTTGTGCTGAGTTAAATTCACTTGAAAATGACTGACCAGTGCATGCACTGGTTAAGATTAAAACCGATACAGATTATATCAGCGTTAAATCAAGGCTCTCATCAGTGAAGAAAACTACTTTTTTTAACGTATAAATAAGGTGCGCACGATTGGCGTAAAATTGTGTTGTGCGACCCTTGAAATAGTTATTGTCTCTTTTAATTAAATAATGTGCCACAATGAATATTAAATTAACTAATAATTCTGATTTGTTTATGGAAAAAGAGATCACTATGCCTTTTCAAACGCTAGTGGAGTTTGAAAAAATAGCGGCCTGTCATGACATACCCGTGCAAACACTGGATAGTCACATTGGTTTGAAAAAAAAAGAGCGAGAACAGCGCTCAAGGTTACCTTTAAAGTATTTGGAAGATGCGTTCTTTTTTTTGTATGATCAAACTAATGATGAACTACTGCATACCGCGACATCACCATTAGCTAAGGGCACAACCTTATTTGCATGCAAATTGGGTTGCCACGCTAAAAACTTGCTGAGTGCATTGACCACTATTGAAGAATTTTACAACTTGACCCTTGGGCCATTAAAACTTCAATTAAAACGAAGAGGGGGAAAAGCGACATTATGTATTTATATCGATTTTATCCCGACTATAAAGCAGGGGATTATCGCTGAAATTTATATCATGGTCTTTTACCGACTAGTTTGTATGTTAATTAATAAACGTATCCATATTTACAAAACATTTGTACCCCATGGCAAACCTTCTTATGGCGAAGAATACAAACTGCTTTATAACAACAAATTAGTTTATAATTCTGATTTCTTAGGCTTTGAATTTGATGAACTTCATCTACACTCATCGATAAATGCAAAATATGATCAGGTTGCACATTATTTTCAAAACCCAATGCAACTTATTAAGCTGCATTTAGCAGACAATGTCACTTATGCGGGTAAGGTGCAACATCTGTTTATGTCAATGTCAATGTCAATGAATGAGCTGCCAAATAAAGAAGAAGTAGCAAAAAAACTCAATCTTTCAACACGTACGCTACATAGAAAACTGATTTTTGAAGGTACCAGCTTTCAACAGCTTAAAGATGACTACCGTTATAAGTTAGCTGCTCATTATTTAACCACAACAAAATTAACAGTAGAAGAAATTGCCTACAAGCTTAACCTGTGTGATGCTTCATCTTTTATTCATAGTTTTCACAAGTGGTCAGGTAAAAATCCACAGAGTTACCGTCAGGAAAATAGTAAGTAACTCCCAGTATTGGGATTAGAAAATACTGATAGTTACAAAAGTTGCCACCTTCATGTGTGCAACATTAGGTTGTATTCGTAAATCAACAGTTGACTAAAGAAAAACAGTTTTAATTTGTATATCTCGTTTTGGGGGCGATATTCGTACAAAATGAGTGCATGTCTACAGTTGTAGTATTGACTATTATGTAGACAATTGAAGTTATATCGGGGCACAAACCGAGATAGGATTTCTGGCTTAGTTCTTGACTGCTCGGCTTATGAGGTCGCTATCATCAGTGAAGTCATACCTTTAGGTGGCGTTAAAGAGTCAGGCCTCAGCAGAGAAGGTTCTCAATATGGAGTTGATGATTATCTTGAACTAAAATGTATTTATATTGAGGATTTATAATTAACTTCTGGGCTGTTTAAGCGCTGACTAGGGTATTTCTTTCTACTTCACTAATATTAAGGTTTGGCCCATTATCTCTTAGGCAGTGAGTCACTAATCCACTCAGTAGATTCACATAACCCCATTACGTTTTACAGTTAAAGGCACAAATACATGCAGTGCCTTTAACTGATTTTTATTTAAATCAACAACAAGAAAATTTTATTATTGAATTGGTTACATCTTGTCATAAAATTCTGGCACTTCATCTTTGTGCCACACAGCTGTTAAACCGCAGGCCTTAAACTGCTCTAGCCTGTCCCAAACTAATTGGCCCTCTATTAAGGTGACATCTACTTGAGTATTGTGCATATTACCCTGAGGCTCTAAATCAAAAAGGTTACGATCTAATACAATTAAATCAGCCGACTTGCCCACTTCAATACTACCGGCCTTGTCATCTATACCCATGCTCCAAGCTCCGTTTATGGTCATTACACGCAAAGCCTGCTCAATAGATATCGTTGAACCATAGAAGGTTTCTTCGCGCTCACCCCATGGGTTTTTTCGGGTGATCATGGTTTCAAAACCAACCCAAGGATTGATATTAGCGACAGGCCAATCTGTACCCATAACTGCATTGCCACCAGCATCAATAACCCCTTTGAAGTTATAGATGTTTTTAATTCTCTCTTCACCGGCCTTAGTGCGAGCATAAGAAAAGTCGGATGGGTACCAAAGTACAGGAGAAAATTCTGCGGTGACATCCAAGGCGTTAAATCGCACTAGATTCTCTTCCATTAATAGCGTGGAGTGGGCGCATTGATGACGCATGCCATTAGGGCCATTAAGTCGACGGGCTTCTGCAACCGCATCAAGAAATAGATCAGATGAACCATCGCCAGTACAATGGGCAATCACTCGTATTCCTTTACGATCCAAATCGACCACCATGTCGCAAATATGCTCAGGGGTCATATTCAGGCTACCACGCCAAGTACTTTCACCGGGCCAAGGCGTCGACAAGTAAGAAGACTGTGTTTCGTGCACTCCATCGAAATGAAATTTAACTGCGTTAGCATTAAAGCGAGCACTGCGATAATAATGGCGTTCACCAGCGATAAGCTCCCAGCGTCGTTTAACTGGGAAAATATCATCTTGCCAACTGATAGCCGCTTCGACACGGAGTGTCATTTCACCCGCTTTGTCGAGCGTGCTAAGCGCATTTAAACGGTGCTCACAAACATGTACATACTTGGTTGCTACTACGCCACGACTGCTCTGATACTGCATGCCTTCGCGGTAAGCGCGCAACAACGCGTGCATAGGAGTAGGTGGCATAGCCCCATGAATAAGTGCATAGGCACCATCAACTAAGATACCAGTAGGCTCGCCAGTAATACTGTCACGTTCGATGTAACCGTTACCTGGATCAGGAGTATCTGCGGTTATTCTGGCTAGTGCTAGTGCTTTAGAATTCACCATCATCGAACCCCAAGATCGGTCTAAAATGGCAATAGGACGGTCGGAGATAATACTGTCCAGCCATTCTTTACCTGCTTTGAGGCCTGCTTGGCGAAAAGTGAAATGAACAAAGTACTGGCCGTAAATCCATTCTTCATCAGGCTTGGCTTCGGCGTAATCCACTATGGGGTTCTAGGGATTTTCCCCTCTAAAGTAACATAAATCGCCATACTCACCATATTTAAAGGCATACAAAGGTGGGTTACTTCTCCAAAGTATGGCAAATTATGAGGTTAACAACCCCTTAAACTTAATTTAATTCCTATGGCTATAAAAAACGAACTATCAATTCTTACCAAAGCTGAGCAGCTTGATCTATATTCTCCGCCGCTATTATCACTTGAACAACAACGATTGTATTTTACGCCAAACGAGATCGAGTTAACAGAGTTGAAAAGTATTCGCCTAAGGAACCACCGATGCTATTTCATTGCGTTATTAGGGTATTTTAAGTCTAAGCCTGTGATTCTTTCACCTAGCTTTAACCTCATCTTTGACGATATGCAGTTTATTTCAACGCAAGTTCAAGGAGGCAAAGGGATCAGGCCTTTCAGCATTAATAAGATGCAGCGTGACCGTATATATCAAAGAATACTGAGGTTATTAAACTATCAGAAATGGGACGAAAGTCTGCACTTTGCGCCGCTGTACGAACATCTTGTTATGGTCGGCAAAGCTTGGCTTGAGCCTCGTTATCTATTCGATGCAGCCGCTGAATATCTAGCAACGCATAGAATTGCCATCCCTAAATATACTGTCTTACAAAAGCTTATCAGTCGTGTTATCCAACAGGTCAAGAAGGCGTTAAATAATAAGCTTCGTATTCATGTTTCATCTGAACTACACGGATTTCTAAATACTATTATCGATGACAAAGATGGGCTCTCCTTAAGCCAGCTTCGAGCCGGTGCAAAAAGCGTTATGGTGACAGAGCTAAAAAAAGAACTGACGGTGTATCATCAGTTACAGCCTTATACAAGACAGATTGATAATGCTGTTAAGGGCTTAGCCTTATCGTCTAAAAACCAACAACACTTCGGTGAAATGGTGGATTATTATGGCAGTAAACTAAAACGCTTTAAGCGTCCACAGCAACACCTATGGTTGCTGTGTTTTCTGACTCAACGCATACGGCAAAGCCTAGAGCGATTGGCTGATGGGTTTATTCATCATATCCGTAAACAACAAGAAGCTGCGCATGCGTTTGCCCAACAGGCAGTGTTTGACTCATGGAGGTCAGCTGCAGACAATGTCACCAAAGCCGCAGAATTACTGCATCTGTTTGTTGATGACAGTATCGACGATAATCAACCATTTGCAACGGTTAGGCAACAAGCATTAAGTGTAATGAATAACCAAGATATAGAAACGCTATGCCTGTACTTAAAAAAGCAAAAACGCACGGTAGAAGAATATCAATGGCAATATTATGATGATCAAAACGGGTTAATTGAGCAGTTATTAAGGCCCGTGTTTCTATGTCTTGAATGCCAAGCAGGTAAAGGCTCAGAAGCATTAGTGACCCAGCTCAAAACCACAAAAACAGAACTATTAGCAGGTAATACATTGCAAACAATGGATAGTACACTTATCCAACAAAAACATCGTCCATGGTTAATTAACAAGGATGTTGTTCATCCACAGCGATACGAATGGTTGCTTTACCGTCAACTGGCTTCTCGGCTTAATGGTCGAATTTACTTATCAAACGTCACTAAATATCGTGCGCTAGAAGACGACTTAATTGCATCGTCAATACAGCCTGATCTATTGGCATCATCAACATTGGAAAAGCTAAAGCAGCCGATTCAGAAGCTACTGCAAGTAAAACAAATACGCTTAACAACATCCCTAGAAGATGTTGCTCGTCACATTGATAATGGTGATAACCGCAATGTGATCATGAAGAGCCGAAGTGGCACACGATGGCGACTGCCAGTTAAAGGCTCCCAATCACTTGTCAACAACCCTTTCTTTAAACAAATGATCCCCGTCAGTATTGCTGATGTGTTGCGTTATGTTGAACAAGAAACCAACTTTATGCAATGCTTCGCACACGTGCTGCCAATACAAAAACAAGTAGGCGCCAATCAGGATGATTTATTGGCTATTCTAATTGCGAATGCGACACATCGCGGCGTATATGGGATGGCACAAATATCTGATCGCAGTTATGAGCATCTAAGCACTATACAAGCTAATTATATTAGGCCTGAAACCTTGCAAGAGGCTAGTGATATCATCAATAACGCAGTAGCGGCACTCCCTATTTTCCGCCACTATCACATCCAAGAAGACGTCCTGCACGCCAGTACCGATGGGCAAAAATTTGAAACTCACCTTGAGACTTTTAAAACTCGCTACTCCTCGAAATACTTCGGCACCAACAAAGGTATTACGGCCATGACGTTAGTTGCCAATCATAGTGCGTTAAATGCCCGTATCATAGGATCTAATGAGCATGAGTCCCATTATATTTACGACTTACTACAATCTAATACTAGTGATCTTAAGCCAGATGTCCTCTCAACCGACACCCATGTACTGTATATATAACTGCAATAT